>CAXUMV010000102.1:1880-2288 GCA_964252065.1 uncultured Lichenihabitans sp. | reverse complement strand
TTGAGGTTGCCCGTAACGATCATCTTGCCCTTGCCCGGCATGATGACGCCCTCGATGGTCAAGAGCTCGCCGCCGACCTCCGTCCAGGCAAGCCCGGTCACGACGCCGACCTGGTCCTCCGACTCAGCCTCGCCGTACCGGAATTTTGGCACGCCGAGATAGTCGGCGAGGTTCTCGGTCGTGATCGTGATGACCTTCTTGTCCGTCGTCAGGATCGTCTTCACCGCCTTGCGGGCAAGGTTGGACAGCTCCCGCTCGAGATTGCGGACACCCGCTTCCCGCGTATAGCGGCGGATCAGCAGCATCAGCGCGTCGTTCTCGACCGAGAACTCGCCGGCCTCCAGCCCATGCTTGCGCAGGGAGCTCGGCAGAAGGTGGGTGCGGGCGATCTCGGCCTTCTCGTCCTCC
>CAXUMV010000102.1:0-1870 GCA_964252065.1 uncultured Lichenihabitans sp. | reverse complement strand
GGATCACCTCCATGCGGTCCATCAGGGGCGCGGGGATGTTCAGCGTATTGGCTGTCGTCACGAACATGACGTTGCTGAGGTCGTAGTCCACCTCGAGGTAATGGTCGTTGAAGGTCGCGTTCTGCTCCGGATCGAGCACCTCAAGCAACGCCGAAGACGGGTCGCCCCGAAAATCCTGGCCCATCTTGTCGATCTCGTCGAGCAGGAAGAGTGGATTGGAGGTCTTGGCCTTCTTCATCGACTGGATGATCTTGCCGGGCATGGAGCCGATATAGGTCCGCCGATGCCCGCGGATCTCGGCCTCGTCCCGCACGCCGCCGAGCGACATGCGGACGAACTCGCGACCCGTGGCGCGCGCGATCGACTTGCCGAGCGAGGTCTTGCCGACGCCGGGCGGTCCCACGAGGCACAGGATGGGGCCGCTCAGCTTGTTGGCCCGGCTCTGCACCGCGAGGTACTCGATGATCCGCTCCTTGACCTTGTCGAGGCCGTAATGCTCCGAATTGAGCGTCGACTCGGCTAGGGGCAGGTCACGCTTGACCTTGGAGCGCTTGCCCCACGGCAGCGACAGGATCCAGTCGAGATAGTTGCGCACCACGGTGGCTTCCGCCGACATGGGCGACATCTGGCGCAGCTTCTTGAACTCGGACGTCGCCTTGTCGCGCGCGTCCTTGGACAGCTTGGTGTCCTTGATGCGCTGCTCGAGCTCGGCGATGTCGTCCTTGCCGTCCTCGTCGCCGAGTTCCTTCTGGATCGCCTTCATCTGCTCGTTGAGGTAGTACTCGCGCTGGGTCTTCTCCATCTGGCGCTTGACGCGGGTGCGGATGCGCTTCTCGACGTGCAGCACCGAGATCTCGCTTTCCATCAGGGCGAGACACTTCTCGATCCGCTTGACCGGCGAGGCCATCTCGAGGATCTCCTGCTTGTCGGAGATCTTGACCGCGAGGTGGGACGCCACCGTGTCGGCGAGCTTGGAGAAGTCGGTGATCTGGCCGACGGCGGCCACGACCTCGGGCGACACCTTCTTGTTCAGCTTGACGTAGTTCTCGAACTCGCTGACCACGGTGCGCGACAGCGCCTCGAGCTCGACGGCATCGACCGCCTCCTCGGGCATCACCTCGGCATCGGCCTCGTAGAACTCGTCCGTGCGGGTGTAGCGCTGGACCTTGACGCGCGTCGAGCCCTCGACCAGCACCTTGACGGTACCGTCGGGCAGTTTGAGCAGCTGCAGCACGGAGGCGAGCGTGCCGGTCGTGAAGATCGCGTCCGTCGCCGGGTCGTCGTCGGTCGCGTTCATCTGCGTCGCGAGGAGGATGAAGCGGTCGGCCTTCATGACCTCCTCGAGCGCACGGATCGACTTCTCGCGGCCGACGAAGAGCGGCACGATCATGTGGGGGAAAACGACGATGTCGCGAAGCGGGAGGACCGGATAGCTCTCGGTGCTTCCGGGCGCCGCAGGCAAGCGCTTCTGGGTTGTCATGGTTCGTCCTGTTCTGGTGGGGTCGCAACCGCTCGTCGAGCCTGTTGCAAGACCCGGTCCGGCGCTGTCACGCGCGCGGGCCGCCGCTCTATGCCGATCGAACGCACATGGGGCGGTCGGATGACGACGCCGTCCGGTCAGCCCCTGAGGGGGTATGGCCCGGCGCCTGACGCCGACATGGCGATGGCCCCGGACCAGTTCAAGACGACCGTCCCATCATCCCTGCTGCCGGGCCAGCGACACGCCGTACCACTGCGAACGCCCGGGGGAAAACGCTGCGCGCGACTACGCGCTGGCGCCGGCCTTCTCGGCCCCGCGCTCGGAATAGATGTAGAGCGGCCGCGCCTTGCCCTCCACCACCTCCGGCCCGATGACCACCTGCTCGACGCC
>CAXUMV010000101.1:1996-9831 GCA_964252065.1 uncultured Lichenihabitans sp. | reverse complement strand
GATCGTCACCGGCACCACGGCGAGCGCGGCGCTCCAGATCATCATGACCGCCGTTGCGGGCTCGCCGGGCCAGTGCCGCCGTGCGAGGTCGCCGAGAAACTCGGTATGGCCCGGATGCGCGAAGCCGGCGTCGTAGAGCACGGACTTGGCGATCGGGTTGGTCACCACCGCGCCCGCGATCCCGCGCCGCACGTGCTCGACCGCGGTCTCGATGGCGGCGATCGTGGCCGGCGCGTCGGCGCCCGCGGGCGCGCCCGGCGTGCCGCGCACCGGCAGGCCAAGCGGCACGACCGGCAGGGCCTCATCGAACAGCCGCCCGGCACCGTCCGGGCCGGTCTCGGCGATCGGAACCGCAAGGCCGAGCCGTCGAGCGCGGGCGGCGAGCGCGGCGGGGTCGGCCAGCACGTAGAAGGGAGCGGTCTCGGGCGTCCGCCGAAGCCAGGCGAGCAGCGTGATGTCCGGCCCGATGCCGGAAGGGTCGCCGCTGGTGAGGGCGAGCGGCAGTCCGCCCCCGGCAGCCGTCACGCTAGCGCTTCTCGACCACGGCCCTGTCGCGGAGTTCCTTGTACATCCGATCCGCCTCCTTGGCGAGGCGCTCGACCAGCAGGTTGGACTGCACGGTCTCGCGCACCGAGGAGGTGTCGCCGTCGTCGCTCCTGTTGCAGACCGCCACCATCTCGAGGCCGGAGATGGTCCGCTCGGGGTTGGTGAGGCGACCTTTCTGCACCTGCTCCAGGGCCTTGCGCGTCCCCTCGGACATCGAGACGGCGGTCTTGACGATCTGCGCCTTGACGGCGACGTCCGGCAGCGCGCGGGCGAGCGGGATGCCCTGCGTGCAGTCCGAGAAGCGGCCCCGCAGGGCCTGGGCTTCGCGCATGCGCTGCTCGACCACGCCGGGGCTTGCCTTGACGGGCAGCACGAACACGATCTGCTGCAGCGTGTAGTCGGTGCTGCCCTTCGCCAGGCCCGCGTCCCGGGCGATGGCGGCATCGATCTCGCTCTGGCTGACGCTGAGCGCCTTGTAGCGGGACTTCACGAACTCGTTCCAGGCCGCCGCCGAGCGGACATGCGAGCGAATGAGGTCGGTGTTGAGCCTGCCGCGCTGAAAATCGTTCAGCAGCGCCGTCGACGAGGTCTTGGCGCGCGCGGCGATCTGGTTCAGCGCCTGCGAGAAGCTCGTGTCGTTGGCATCGATGCCGGCGCGGTTCGCGGCCCGCAGCTTCAGCCGGTCGCCGATCAGGTCTTCGAGCGCCTCGCCCCGCCCGGCCGACTGCCGGGTCAGCCGGCGGAACTTCATCTGCTCGTCGACTTCGGTGCTGGTGATGGGGTCGCCGTTGACGATGGCCGCAAGAGCCTGGGCGAGGGCGGGACGCGCCGGCATGCAGGCCAGCATCGCGAGCGCTGCGATGGCAAGGCTCGACCGGCGGAGGAAATGCGTCTTGACCATGGATGTCCGTCTGGAGGTTGGGCTGCCTGGAGCTGTCCACTCTACACCGGATCGTCCGATCGCTTCAAAGGGATGTCGCCCGCGACCACGCGACGAGCGGCCGGTAATGAGGCTTTAAGCCGGCCCGTGCCACGACTGGACGACGATCTTCGCGGCTGCCCTCCTCCGATGCAAGCGACTCACCACGATGGCCGGCCGCAGAGGCCCTCCCTGCCGGTGCCGGTCCGGCTGCACCGGAGCGGGCGCCTGGCTCATGCCGGCCTCGTCATAGGGCTGAGCCTCTTCATCATGCTCGGGCCGGCCGTCGGACAGATTTTCGGCCGGCATTACGACGTTCTCCGGGAATGGATCATGTTCTCCGGATCAGGCATCGGCGTGTTGAAGGGCCGCTTCGTCCTGCATCGCGCCCCCGGTGACGACCAGGAGATGACGCCGCTCGAGATGTTGGGGCTGCGGACCTATCCCGATACGTCGCCCGACGAGTTCGGCCGGCTCGTCTTCGACGTCGGCGACCTCCGGAGGAACGCCGCGCCGATCTGCGACCGCCGGACCGACGTGTCGCGGCTGTCCTTCACAGGATGGGTGGGAACGCGCCAGGGTTGGCGCCCCCTTGCCGTGGAGGACGTCTGCGCCATCCCCGAACCTGCGGCCGCCGGCGGTCCCGAGGACCCAGCCTCTTGACCGTGCAAGGCCTCGCCCTCGCGCTTGATCGCTGGATCGTCGGACGCGAGCAGTCGACGCGCGCCATCGCCCTGATCCGGATCGGCCTCGGCCTCGTGATCCTGACCCGGTTCGCCAACGAACTCGCCGTGTTCAGGACGCTCGATCCCGCAGGCCTGATCCTCGGCCCACTCTTCTGCCTCTTCACCATCATGATGACCGCGGGCTACCTGACACGCCCCTCGATCGTCGGCGTCGCGGCCTCGCTGTTCACGATCTACGTGACCGGGAGCTACGGCAACACGGTCGCCGAATGGCATCACCACCACGTCTATCTCCTCCTGAGCGTGACGGTGCTCCTGGCCTTCACCCCGTGCGAGCGGTCCTACTCGGTGGATTGCTACCGCGCGGCCCGCCGGGCCGAACGCGAGGGGGTGCCCCGGCCGCCGGAGCGCGGTCTGCTGTGGGGACAGCGCCTGATGGTCCTGCAGCTCGGCGCCGTCTATTTCTGGGCCGCCGTGGACAAGTCCGATTGGGCCTGGGTGTCCGGCCAGCGTCTGGACCAGATCCTGACCTGGGCCTATAGCGGGCGTCCGCTCGGGGTCCTGCTCGACCATCCCGGGCTGGTGGTCGCCCTGTCGGCGATCGTCCTCATCGTCGAATACGGCCTTGCGGTCGGCATCTTCGTCCGGCCCTGGGCCCGCTTCGTCGTCCCGATCGGCTTTGCGCTTCACGCCGCGTTCTATCTGCTGCTTCCCGTAAGCACCTACTCCATCACGATGATGGTGCTGTATCTCGCGATCCTCGATCCCGACGCGGTCCACCGCTGCCTCGATGGAGTGCAGGGCCATGCAGTTGCTGACCATCGTCTATGACGGGCAGTGCCCGTTCTGCAGCGGCTATGTCCAGCTTGTCCGGCTGCGGGAACGCGTCAGCGTGGTGCTTGTCGATGCGAGGCGCGAGCCCGAACGAGCCGCCGCCTACGGCCTGGATCTGAACGCTGGCATGATCGCCGATCTCGACGGGGCCGTTCATCACGGCGCCGCGGCGGTCTCGCTCCTGTCCCGCTTGTCGCGACGCCCCGGACCGCTCGCCTGGGCTCCGCTGTCCCGCGCGGTCTACCCGATCCTGCGGCTTGGCCGGCAGGCCGCCCTGAAGGTGCTCGGGCGCAAGCCTCTATAAACGCGCGTAACTGTCAGCGCGCCGAACGAGGACTCGGATCGGCGATCGGCCCGTAGTCTTCGCCGCCATAGACACATTCGACGAGCTGCCTGACCCGGCGTGCGGGCTCGATCAGCCAGGCATGTCGGTCGGGCAGCGCGATCGTGGCCAGGGTCTGGATGAAGGTCTCGAACATCTGCTTGAGGCGGTCTTCGCTCTCGAAGACCTGGCCGAGGGCGGAGGCGGAGCCCGGCGTCTTGATCGTCGCGCTGAGGGGGGTCTGCAGCACCCGGTCCACGAACCCCTGCCGGTCGCCGTAGGCCGAGGCATGGACGTGCTCGGTCACGGCCGCGAGGCCCGCGAGCGAGGTGCAGTGGCGGCTGTGGATGCCGTAGTTGTTCGTCTGGTAGCGGCCTCCCGGGGTCGAGCGCTCGCCCCAGGTCCAGTCGGCCTCAAAGCCCTGCCGGACGAAGGTTGAGATGCGTTGCCCGATGCGGAACATCGGACTGACGACGGCATCGAAGCTCGTATCCTCGCCTTGGATGGCGGCGAGCAGATGCGGCGCATAGAAGTCGTCGTCGTCGTGGAAGTAGACATAGGTGTCGGCGCGCGCCGCGAAGGCCATGAGCCCGGTCTTGTCGCCGAACCCGAAGCGCCGCGCATGGGCGACCTGCCGCACGTTGTCGTCCGAAATCTGCGCGAGCGCGCCGCGGTAGGTGAAGAAATCGGTCCGGAAGCGGGCGTTCCAGCGGTCGATGTCGTCCCCGAGACGGGGGGACAGGCCCGGGATCTCGCCCTCGGGCGGGATGTAGCGGCTGCGGTCGATCGCAAGGCCCTGGCGGAAGTCCGAGGCGAGCGCCCTCCAGTCGGGAGACCGGCGGCGGACCAGCACGACCTCGTCGATCATCCACGCCCTCCCGTTCGCCAGACTTAGCGGTACAGGCCGTCGCTGATGGTCTGCACGCCCGAGCCGGTCGAGATCTTGTCCTGGCCGAGGGTGCGCAGCGTGAGCTGCAGCAGCACCGTCTGGTCGACGCTGCGCACGCCCAGCGAGTCGGTGTAGCTGCGGGTGTAGTTCACCGCGATGGAGGCGCAGTCGTTCTCGTAGCCGACGCCGGCGCCGAACACCGCGAGCGCCGGGGACCCCAGCTTGATGTCGTAGAGCCCGTTCCTGGCGTCGTACTTGTAGGGGTTGAGGTCGAGCGTCGCCGTCCCCTTGGCAAAGTAGTGCTCGAGGAAGTCGTAGCGCCAGTTCATCAGGATGCCCTCGCGGCGATACGGGTAGCCGATCAGATCCTGCGCGGCGTAGCGGGAATACTGCATCGAACCCGAGGCCGGGCCGAGCTTGAGGCTGGCGATGAAGTCGATCGACTGCGCCGCGAAGGTCCGCTCGTCGAACCGTCCGCGGGCGATGAAGGAGAGGTCGGGGCTCGCGTTGTAGGCGACGCGCGCCACGTAGTCCGACCTCGACTTCTCGAGGCCGGAGCCGGCCGACACGTTGGCGACGTCGGACACGGCATAGGAGTTGGTGCCGGCGAGTTGGAAGGACTGGCCGAACAGGGCGTTGATCGAGGCGCCCTGGCGGAAGGTCATGGTGTACTGGGCGCCCGCGTTCAGCCGGGTGCCGCCCTCGGTGCGGTCGTAGCCCGTGAACTTGTTCCACTCGAACAGGCTCGTGTCGTCGAAGACGAGGCTCTGGGCATCCTCGTTGGGCAGGTCGCCGGCGTGGATTTCGCCCGGCCGGACGATCACCTGGGCGATCGGCTCGATCATCTGGGTGCCGAAGTCGGTGGCGGCGACGAAGGGATAGCGCCAGTCGAGCCCCAGCCCGGGCATGGCGCGGCCGTAGATGTGGTCGCGGGCGCGGCCGAAGAAGTTCAGCTGGTCGCCGTTGCTGATCTCCGAAAAGCCCGCGGCGCTGGTGAAGCTGTAGTCGTTCGCGGTGTTCAGCGACAGCCACGACGCGTCGAGCCGCACGAAGGCGAAGGGCGTCCAGACCTCGCCGAAGGGGTCGATGAACTTGCGCTGCCAGGAGACCTGGGCGGAGGCCCGGTCGTAGTCGCCGCCGATGCCCCGGATGAAGCAGTTCGGCGGCTTGAAGTTGGGCAGGGCCGGGTTGGGCGCGAGCGAGGTCGGGCACACGTCGTAGAGCGCGAAGGCCCGGTCGAGCAGCCGCGCGCCGGTCGACTGGTAGTCGGCGGCGGTGCGCGACAGGGCGGTGAAGTTCGCATCGATCTTGATCTCGCCGCCGATGCCCTCGCTGTCCTCGGGCTTCAGCGGGAAGGTGCGGCTGTAGTCGATGACGGGCAGCACCCGCGGCTGCTGCTTGTTGAAGTCGTACTCGGACAGGCCCTTGATCACGTAGCCGCTGATGTCGAAGTAGCTGCGGTCGCCGATGCCGGTCAGGTAGGCGGTCGAGATCGACTCCTTGATGAAGTCGGTCGACAGGCTCGCGCTGCGCAGCCGGTAGTCCTGGTAGAAGTACTTGTCGCTGAACAGCGCGAGATCCCAGCCGAAGGTCCAGCGGTCGTTGATGAAGAACTTGCCGTTGGTCTCGAGCGCTCCGCGCAGCGCGCGGTCGCCGGCGCCGTAGGGCTCCTTGGGGAACACGCCCGGGTCGAGCTGGTCGATGCCGGTCGCCCGGATCGAGTAGGAGCCGTTGATCAGCCGGTGGCGCCACTCGACCTGCCCCAGGAAGCCCTGCCGGGACAGGATGGTGGGGGTGAAGGTGAGGTCGTAATTGGGCGCGAGCGCCAGGAAGTAGGGGAGGCGCACCCCGAAGCCGAGCCGCGACTGGTAGACGTAGGTGGGGGTCAGGACCCCGCTCTTGCGGGTGACGCTCGGGTCGGGCGCCGAGAGGTAAGGCAGATAGGCGATGGGCACGCCCGCGAGCTCGAAGGTCGCGCCTTCGAAATAGATCATCCGTTCGGTCTGGTTGTGGATGATCTTCATGGCCTTGAGCTGCCAGAAAGGGGGCTTTTCGGGATGCTCCTTGCAGGGCTCGCAGGCCGTGTAGGTCGCCTTCTCGAGCACCGAGCTGTCGCCGCCCACCCGCTCGCCGCGCGGGGCGGTGATGTAGGTCTTGTCGCTCGTCACCGTGCTCAGGCTGTCGATGAAGCCGGTCTTGAAGTCGTCGGTCAGCTCGAACCTGTCGCCGTAGCTGACCGTGCCGTCCGTCTCGGTAAGCTTGGCGCCGCCCTCCGCATAGACGCGGCTCGTCCTGCGGTTGTAGGTGACCTTGTCGGCTTCGAGGACGCGGCCCTGGTAGTAGAGCTGCACGTCGCCCTGGGCGGTGACGATGTCGGCATCCCGGTCGTAGGTGAGCTGGCGCGCTTCGACGACCAGCCGGTCGACCTTGGCGGGCTTGCCGTCGCCCGGCACGGGGGGGCGGGCATCGGGCGAGGGCACGGCCGGCCGGGCGGCCGCCGGGGTCGCGGTCGACAGACCCGCGGCAACGACGCTCAGGAGAACCCACGCGAGACGGCCATGGCGCGATCGGGAGCAGATACGCCGCTCCATCAACCGTCCTCCTGATGCAACAGAACGAACGTGGCTAGCATGCTTCCCACGACCGCGGGTGACCAGGCCGCCACACCCGCATTGAGAATCCCGGCACCCCCCAGATCGGACGTCAGCTTGGTGGCGACGTAAAGCAGGAAACCGGCCGCGACGCCGCTCATGGCCATCGGGGCCACCCCACCAAAGCGGAAAAATCTTAAGGAAAAGATCGCCGCCACCAGCACCATCGAGACCAGCGTCAGGGGACGGGCCAGCAGGGTCTGGTAGCGCAGGCGGAACGGGGTGGCGTCGAGCCCGGCCTCAGCGGTTTCGGCCGCGATCCGGGGCAGCGCCCAGAACGAGACGTCCTCCGGCGCCTCGTTGGCGCGCGTCAGCCGTTCGGGCAGCAGATTGGTGGCCAGCACGAAGGTTTGGTTGCTCCGCGGCGCGACGTCGGGGTCGGGCGAGATCACCCGCGCGTCGGCGAACTCCCAGAAGCCGGGATGCAGCACCGCGGTCCGGGCGCTGACCCGCTCGAGGAAGGCCCCGCCCGGCTCGAACACGAAGGCCGTGACGCCCTCGGCCGTGACCCCGTCCGCGGCGAGCCGGTCGGCGCGCAGGATCGCCTCCCCGTCGACGCTGCGCTGGCGCAGCCAGAGCCCCGCGTTCGGCCGCGACAGGGTGGAGCCGAAGACGGTGGCCTCGATCTGGTCGGCGCGCTGCTTGAAGGCGGCCGAGAGGGGATTGTAGGCGAGGCTCGCGACACCCCCGAAGGCCAGCGCCACCCCGACGGCGGGCGCCAGGAATTGCCAGATCGACAGCCCGGCCGCCCGCGCGACCACGAGCTCGAGCCGCCGGGTCAGAGCGATGAAGGCGATCATCGCGCCGAACAGCATCACGAAGGGCAGCACCTGCTCGGTCACGGCGGGCACGCGCAGGAAGGACAGAACAGCCATCTTGGAGGCCGAGGCCGCCTTGTTGTCGCCCGCCCGGCGCAGGAGGTCGACGAAGTCGAGGAGGTAGATGAGCACGAAGAGGCCCGCAAAGACGCTGGCGACCGCCGCCCGCG
>CAXUMV010000101.1:0-1986 GCA_964252065.1 uncultured Lichenihabitans sp. | reverse complement strand
GTGACGCGTGTCGGCGGTTCCATCGCGAGCTCCGGCTTCGTTGCGTCAGACGGGATCGTGATCTCCCCGTCATTGCTCTTGCCGGTGGCGAGCGTGCGGCCGATCACGGCGGGGCGCCCGTCATGCCGCCCCGATGAGGGCGGCGCCGCGGCCTTGCCGCCGCCGGCGCGCAAAGGCCCGCCGGCCGAGCCAGGCGAGCGCCAGGGCGGCGGTCGCCACCGGCAACGCGTAGCCGACCGGCGTCATGGCCGGGTAGCGGACCACGAGGTTCGAGACCGAGAAGCCGGCGACCCGGACGGCCAGGACCACCAGCACGGCGGCCGCGACCGCTCCGCCGCGGCCCTGCCGCGTGGTCCGCGGTTCGCCCAGGGCCGCCAGCGCCACGGTGCCGAAGGCGAGCGCGTAGAGGGGGTTGCTGAAGCGGTCGAGCAGCTCGGCCCGGAACCTGCCGAGCTGCGGGGCGACGTCGGGCGCGGCCGGATCGAGGCCGATCAGCTCCATCGTCGTGCGCTCCCGCGGCTTGGCCGAGACGGGCCCGACCTGCTCGGCGAACTGGGTGAGGTCGATGTTGTAGGACTTGAAGACCACGATGGCGGCGCCCGTCGAGGTCGCGTCCTCCCGCTGCAGGCTGCCCTGCTCGAGCGCCAGGTAGTTCTCGCCCGCCACGGTCAGCGTCGCGCCGCGCTCGGCGAGGTAGGTCGTGACGTGCTTGAGGTCGCGCCGGTCCTGGATGAAGATGCCACGCAGCGAGCCGTCCGGGCCGCGCTCGCGGTAGTGGAAGATGAAGCCGTCCTCGAGGGTCGCGAAGGTACCCTCCTTCACGATCCGCGTGATGAAGTCGGCCCTGACCTTCGCCAGGAGGTCGCGAAGCTCCCGGAAGCCCCAGGGCACCACGGCGAGCGACATGGCCCCGACCAGGACGGCGCTCGCCAGCATCAGGATGCCGAAGGGCCGCATCAGGCGCTGGGGCGACAGCCCCGCCGCGCTCATCACCACGAGCTCGCTGTCGCCGTTCAGCTTATTCAGCGTGTAGACGATCGCGATGAACAGCGCGATCGGGGCGATCACCATGACCAGCGAGGGGATCGCCAGCCCCGTCACGGTGAAGAAGATGACCAGCGACTGGCCCTTGAGGGTCAGAAGGTCGAACTCGCGCAGCGCCTGGGTCAGCCAGATCACGGCCGTCAGCACCACCAGGGCGGCCACGAAGGAGAGCGTCGCGGTCCGCAGGACGTAGCGTTCGATGAGCCTGATCAAGTTGCCGCGCCCGATTACGCCGTTCTACTGGTCGACAGAGCGGACAGCGTGAGGCGGCCACCGCGAGGACACAAGGGTTATGGCGGCCCGGCCGGGCATTTTCGGGGCGGCTGTGGCACGGGCCGGGGGGAGGGCGCCGACCCGCGCGACGACGCGCCCGTTGGGCTTTCGCGGGACCGCGTGTCATGCTCTACCGAACCAGAGCGGGCGCCGCCTCCGCCTCGGCCCGCGTCCTTTTCCTCCATGCCGCACGAGACCCGCATGTCCACGACCGCCATCGATGTCGACATCATCCCCTTCGACCACATCGCGAGCCGCCTTGCCGGCGAGCCCGGTCAGCGGGGCGTCCTCGTCGTCCTGTCGGGTGCGGACCTCGCCCTCGGCCCGGAGGCCAGGGTGCTGCTCGAGGGCGAGGCGGCGTCGCTGAAGACGGCGGCGGCTGTCGCGAAGTTCAAGGGCAAGTCCGGGAGCACGCTCGACCTGCTCGCGCCCGGAAGCCTCCCCGCCGACCGCCTGCTGGTGGTCGGGACGGCGAGCGACAAGGAGGCGCCCGGCCACCGGTTCGTGACGCTCGGGGGGAGCATCATGGGCAAGCTCAAGGCCGCCTCGAACGCCGTGATCCTCCTCGACGGACCCGAGGCCAGCGCCGAGATGGCGGCCGAGGTGATGCTCGGACTCAGCCTGCGCGCCTACAAGTTCGACAAGTACAAGACCAAGAAGAAGGACGAC
>CAXUMV010000100.1:0-9840 GCA_964252065.1 uncultured Lichenihabitans sp. | reverse complement strand
GACACCAACGGGTCGATCCGCGTCCCGGCCTCGCTGTGCGGCCTGTTCGGCCTGAAGCCGACCTACGGCCGGCTGAGCAGAGCCCGGACCTTCCCGTTCGTGGCGAGCCTCGACCATCTCGGTCCGCTGGCGCGCTCGGTCGCGGATCTCGCGCTGAGCTACGACGCGATGCAGGGGCCCGACGACGCCGACCCCGCCTGCACCCGGCAGGCCCCGGCCCCCGTCGCGTCCTCGATCGGCGAGGGCATCGCCGGGCTGCGGATCGCCCGGCTCGGCGGGTACTTCGCCGAGCGCGTGGAGCCCGAGGCGGCCCAGGCGCTCGAAACCGTCGCGGCCGCCCTCGGGGCTACGCGGACGATCGAGCTTCCCGAGGCCCTTGCGGCGCGGGCCGCCGCCTACCTCATCACGACGACCGAGGGCGCGGCGCTGCATCTCAACCGCCTGCGCACCCGGGCGGGCGATTTCGACCCCGCGGTCCGCGACCGCCTGCTGGCCGGCGCCATGATCCCCGCGGCCTGGGTCGCCCAAGCCCAGAAACTGCGGCGCCGGTTCCAGGCGAGCCTGCGCACCGTGTTCGAGACCACCGACATCCTGCTCGCACCCGCGACCCCGTGCGTCGCGCCCAAGCTCGGACAGACGACCCTGATGCTCGGGGGCGAGACGCTGAACCTGCGCGCCAATGTCGGGCTCTTCACGCAGCCGATCTCCTTCATCGGCCTGCCGGTCGTCGCCGTCCCGGTGTGGCGCCCCGGCGCCGCCATGCCGGTCGGCATCCAGGTGATCGCCCCGGCCTGGCGCGAAGACCTCGCCCTGCGCGTCGCCCGCGAGCTCGAGAGCCGCGGCGTGTGCCGGGCCAAAGTGGCGCAGCTCTAAGGGGCTTCTCTGTTTGGCAGCCCCCAGTGCCGTCATCACGAGCGAAGCGCGGCGATCCAAGCCTGGATCGCCACGGCGCTGACCCGCCTGGCGATGACGGCAGACCCGTCAGGACCGTTGTTTCAAACGGACTTCAAACCGCTCACGCCTGCGTGATGAACTGCATGCGGTGGACCTTGTGCAGGTCGATGATCGCCGCCGCGGTCTCCTCGATGGAGCGGCGCGTGACATCGATGGTCGGCCAGCCGTTCTCGGCGAAGAGCCGGCGTGAGTGGGCGACCTCCTCGGCGACGGACACGCGGTCGACATAGGGGGTTTCGCCCTGCGCGTTCAGGGTCAGGAGGCGGTGCTGCCGGATCTGCACGATCCGTTCGGGGGAGGCCAGCAGGCCCACGATCAGCGGGCCGCGAAGCTTGAGAACCGCGGGCGGCAGCGGCACGTTCGGCACCAGCGGGATGTTGGCGGTCTTGATGCCCCGGTTGGCGAGGTAGATGCTCGTCGGTGTCTTGGAGGTGCGGCTGACGCCGAGCAGCAGCACGTCGGCGGCCTCGAACCCCTCGCCGACCTGGCCGTCGTCATGGGCCATCGTGAAGTTCATGGCGTCGATGCGCTTGAAGTACTCCGCGTTCAGCACGTGCTGGGCGCCGGGGCGGGGCGTGGGGGCGGAGCGCCCGAGATAGGACTGGAACAGGTCGAGGATCGGCTGCAGCACCGACAGGCAGGGCGCGCTGGCCTCCTGGCAGGCCTGGCTCAGCCGCGCCGTGAGTTCCCGGTCGACCAGGGTGAAGAGCACGATGCCGGGCGAGGACTCGATGTCGACGATCGCCCGCTCGAGCTGCGCCCTCGTGCGGACCAGGGGATAAACGTGCTCGATCGAGGAGACGTCCTGGTACTGCGCCGTCACGGCCCGGCTCGCCGCGATCAGCGTCTCGCCGGTCGAGTCCGAGACGAGGTGGAGATGGAAGTAGCTGCGACCCATGCATCCTCCCGGCGCCCGACCGCGTTGTAACACCAGCATCTGCCGGGGTTGTCCACCGTGCCGCGTAGCGCTTGTGGACGACGGTGGGAAACTCCGGCCTGCTTGTGGGTTGTCCCCGTCCGGCCCTGCGGCTCGCCCCAAGCCGTCAACATGCCTCCGCCTGTGCCTGGAATCGGGCGTACCCGCGCAAGAGCGGGGACGGCGGCACCGGCGTGTCGCCGCCGCCCACATCGGCTCTCGCGGCCAGACGGCCGCAAAGGTTAACGAATCGTTAATCCATCCACAGGACGGCCGCTGCGACTCACAGGCGATACGGCCGGCCGGCACTCTTGTTGACAGGCCTGGGACGATCCAGGATGACCGCTACGCCTGCCCCTAGAAACAGACGAAGTAAAAGAGTCTTTAAGGATTCCTTTTTGGTTTTGCCGTCCGCCGATCTTATGAGCGCCCCCCCGATGCCGCGGCCGGCCGGCGGAGCCTTCCTGGCCGCCCTGGCCGGCCAGGTGGCCGCGCGGCCACCGCTCTGGCTCATGCGGCAGGCCGGGCGCTACCTGCCCGAGTATCGCGCGATGCGCGCCACGGCGCCGAGCTTCCTTGCATTCTGCTACACCCCGAAACTCGCTGCGGAAGCCACGCTTCAGCCCATCCGCCGCTTCGGCTTCGACGCCGCCATCCTGTTCAGCGACATCCTGGTGGTTCCCGACGCGCTCGGGCAGAGCGTGAGCTTCGAGACGGGCCACGGGCCGCGGCTCGAGCCGGTCGATGGCCCCGAGGCGGTGGCGAGGCTCCGCGAGGAGCTCGATCTCGGCCGGCTGCAGCCGGTCTTCGAGACCGCGGAGCGCGTGCGGGCGGCGCTGGACCCCAAGACGGCCCTGATCGGCTTCTGCGGCGCGCCCTGGACGGTGGCGAGCTACATGATCGCGGGGCGGGGCACGCCCGATCAGGCCCCCGCCCGGCTTTTCGCCTATCGCAACCCCGCGCTGTTCCAGGTGCTGATCGACCGGCTGGTCACGGTCTCCATCGACTATCTTGCCGAACAGGCAAGGGCCGGGGTCGACGCCGTCCAGATCTTCGACAGCTGGGCCGGGGTGCTGCCGACCCTGGAATACCAGCGCTGGTGCCTCGCCCCGGTCCGGGCCATCGCCGAGGGGCTGCAGGCGCGCTGCCCGGGCCTCCCGGTGATCGGCTTTCCGCGGGCCAACGGCCACCACCTCGCGATGGCCGCCGAGGGCCCGCTCGCGGCGCTCGGGCTCGACATCGCTGTCGACGCGGCCTGGGCCCACCGCGTGCTACCGAAGTCGCTCCCGCTGCAGGGCAATCTCGATCCGCTCGCGCTGCTGGCTGGCGGCGATGGGCTCGACCGGGCGATCGAGCGCATCCTCGGCGCCTTCCCGGGCCGCCCGCACATCTTCAATCTCGGCCACGGCATCCTGCCCGAGACCCCGATCGCCCACGTCGAACGGATGGTCGCGCGGGTACGCGGCTGACGGCATGCGGGGCCGGGCGAAAGCCCTATCGCAGCGGCCCGCTTTTGCGCTAGGAGTGGCGCGCGCTCCCGCCGTTCAGCGAACCTCCCTCCGGACCGATGCCGTATCTTTGGGTCAAGGCGCTGCATGTCGTCAGCATGGTCGCCTGGATGGCCGGCATGCTCTACCTGCCGCGGCTGTTCGTCTACCATGTCGAAGCGGGTCCCGGCTCGCCGCAGGCCAAGACCTTCGCGGTCATGGAGCAGCGGCTGCTGCGCCTGATCATGAACCCCGCCATGGTGGTGGTCTGGCTCACCGGCATTTGGATGGTCTATGCGGGCGAGCACTGGCGCGAGGGCTGGCTGCACGCCAAGGTCACGCTCGTGCTGGTCATGAGCGGCGTGCATGGCCTCCTGGCCGGCTCGCGGCGCCGGCTCGCGGACGGCACTGACCGGCGCAGCGCGAAGTTCTATCGCATCGTCAACGAGGTTCCGACGCTGCTGCTGATCGGGATCGTCATCCTCGTCATCGTGAAGCCGTTTTGACGTCGTTGAAGGCAGGCTGCACGGTGGCCAAGAAGGATCGACGTGTCCGACTTTGAACTCGTCCCTCCGGTGGTCGCCAAGGCGCCCGGCCGTTTCCGGATGGCTCAGGTGATCTGGCCCGTCATCGGCCTTGCGGCCGTCGGGTTCTCGCTCTGGCTGCTGGTGCGCGAGCTGCGCGGCCTATCCCTGCACGAGGTGGCGGCGGCGCTGGGCGCCATCTCGCCGGGGGGCTGGATCCTCGCGCTCCTCTCGACGCTTCTCGCCTATGCGGCACTTGCCTGGTACGACCGGATCGCCCTGGCGCATCTGGGGTTCAGCCTACCCTGGACCTTCATCTCGGCGGTGTCGTTTACCACCTACGCGCTGTCGCACAACGTCGGCATGTCGATGTTCTCCGGCGCCATGGTCCGCTACCGCGCCTACTCCACCAAGGGGCTGACGGTCGCCGACATCGGCATCATGGTCGCGTTCTGCTCCTTCACCTTCGCGCTCGGGACGGCCCTGCTGGGGGGCCTGGTCTGCCTCGTGCAGCCCGACGTGATCGCGGCCCTGTTCCACCTGCCCGTCTTCACGCTCCGCATCCTCGGCCTCGGCATGATCGGGCTGGGCGCCCTCTACGCCATCGGATCAGCCCTGTGCCTGCCGCCGCTGCGGATCGGCGCCTTCACCCTCGTCTATCCGCGGCCCAACATCATGCTGCGGCAGCTCGTCGCCGGCCCGCTGGAGCTGATCGGGGCAGCGGGCATCATCTACTGCGCGCTGCCGGCCTCCGACCATGTCGGCTTCCTGGTGGTGCTGGGGGTGTTCCTGGCCTCCTTCTCGGCGGCGCTCCTGAGCCATGCGCCCGGGGGGCTGGGGGTGCTGGAGCTCGTCTTCGTGACCGCGATGCCCGCCGTGCCGCGGGCCGACGTGCTCGCAGCCCTGCTCGTCTTCCGCCTGTTCTACCTGATCGCGCCGCTGTGTTTCGGCATCATCGCCGTGGTGGTGTTCGAGCGCTCGCGGCTCGCGGTCACGACGGCGAGCGCCTGACCGCGCCCCGGCTCGGGCCGCTCAGCCACACCGACAGGCGCCGAGCGACCTCCGTCATGTCCGCCGGCTTGCGGGCGAAGCAGATGCGCACGAAGCCCTCCCCGCCTGTCCCGAACGCCGTCCCCGGCGCTATCCCGAGCCCCGCCTCGTCGACCAGGCGCAGGCACAGGGCCCGCGTGTCGGGCTCCCCCTCGATGCGGCAGAACAGGTAGAAGGCGCCGGCCGGCAGGGCGAACTCGACCCGTCCCGTCCGCTCCAGCGCGGCCGCCAGGATATCGCGGCTCTGACGCACCCGGGCGACCTGGTCGGCCACATACGGATCGCCGTAGCTGATCGCCATCTCGGCGCCCCGCTGCAGCGGCACCGCGACGCCCGAGGAGGAGTACTGGACGAGGTTCTCGATGATGGGGCCGAACTCCGCCGGAGCTTCGAGCCAGCCGACCCGCAGCCCCGTCATGGTCCAGTTCTTGGAGAAGGTCTGGGCGAACATGACCCGGTCGTCCGGTCCCATCACGTCGTGGAAGGACGGCGCCCGGGGGCGGTCGTAGACGAACTTGCCGTAGATTTCGTCCGCGATGATCCACAGCCCGTGCTCGCGCGCCAGGGCCAGCAGGGCGGCGCAGTCCTCGACGCTGGCGATCCAGCCGGTCGGGTTGGCGGGCGAGTTGACGACCAGCGCCCGGGTGCGGGGCGTGATGGCCTGCCGGATGGTGTCCACATCCAGCGTCCAGGCGGGGCTCGGCCCGCTTTCGAACTGCAGCGGGACCTCGCGGACCGTTGCGCCCGCGACCACAAGGGCTCCCATGAAGTTCGGCCAGGCCGGGGTCGGGACGATGACCTCGTCGCCGGCGCCCGCGACCAGCCGGACGGCGATCTGGATGGCCTGCATGCCCCCGATCGTCACGAAGAAGCGCTCGGGCTCGAATGGCGCCTGCTCGCCCGCGAAGGGACTGCCGTAGCTCCGCGTCATGTAGGCCGCGATGGCGGCCCGGAGTTCCGGGATGCCGCGCTGGTAGGTATAGAACGTCTCGCCCGCGTCCAGCGACCGGGTGATGGCATCGCCGATGAAGGACGGGGTGGCGACGTCGCTCTCCCCCGCCCAGAGCGGTATCAGGCCCTGCCGGTCGCGCCCATAGCCGAAGACCTCGATGATGCCGCTGTCGGGGGCGTCGCGCGCTTCGGGCCGGAGGCTGGCCAGCAGGGTGGGGCCGTCGGTCTTCTGCACGCTCACCGTCACGCTCCCTTTGGTGGCCTCCTTACGCCCGCTTGGCCAACAGGTCGCGGATTTCGGTCAGCAGTACTTCCTCGCGCGAGGGCGCGGCCGGCACGGCCGGCGCTTCCACCTCCCGCCGCCGGACGGCGTTCATGAGCTTGACGATCAGGAACAGTACGAAGGCGACGATCGCGAAGTTCACCACATAGGTCACGAAGCTGCCCCAGGCCAGCACCGGTCCCTGTTTCTGGGCGTCCTCGAGGTTGGTGGCCGTGATGGCGTGGTTGAGCGGCAGGAAGTAGTTCGAGAAGTCGGCGCTGCCGAACAGCCCGATGATGGGCATGATGACGTCCTTGACGAGGCTGTCGACGATCTTGCCGAAAGCGCCGCCGATGATCACCGCGAAGGCAAGCTCGATGACGTTGCCCTTGAGGGCGAAGTCGCGGAACTGTCTGAGCTCGTCGGAGAAGGACAGGCGTGGTCGGTTCATGCGTGGCGCTCCCTCGGACGACGATCCGGCCTGCGGCCGGAGACCACTCCAAGCTGAACCATGACGCGGCGCGCGACAAGCCGTCCCTACCCGCACCTCGATGCAAAACAAAAGGCCCGGTCGGAAGGGACCGGGCCTTGGCCATGCGTCGGATCGCCCGCCGGGATCAGAAGGCCCGGCGGATGCTCAACCGGGTGCGGATGTCGTCGGGATTACGGGGCGTGACGCCGGAGTAGACACCGAGGGGCGTCTTGCCGCCGAACGCACCGAAGTAGAGACCGTTCGGATCCGAGCGGTACTCGACGTTGCTGTAGAGCGTCTCCGCGCCGATCTGGAAGTCCTTCACCGGCGTCCACACGAGATTGCCGCCGACCTGGAACACGCGGGCGCTGTCCGTGCCGGCGCCCAGGCGCTGGGCCTCGATCGGATTGGTGATGTCGAGGTAGGCGCCGAACACCGACCCGTAGACCTCCGGGACGAAATAATGGCGGTAGGCCCCGTAGGCGCCGACCGCGCTGTTCTTGGCGATCCGCCCGTTGGGGAGAACGAAGGCGTCGTTGATCGGAATGCCAAACTGGTTCGGCAGTCGCGGCGACCCGATGGCGTTGGCGTTGGTCGACACCTGGTCGGAGTAGACGTTGTTGAGACCGTTGAAGTAGTTGACGGGATTGACATAATCCATCGCCCCTTCTTCGTAGGTCCCTTGCAGGGTGATGCTGTCGCCCTTGGCGATCATCGGCAGGAGCACCTTCACCCCACCCGATACCGCGAACCCGTCCGCCGACGGCGCGAAGGTCGTCCCGACGCTTCCGGCGGTCGGAGCCGCCCCGTATACGGTGACCGGCAAGGAGCGGAGCTGGTGGTAGGCGCCGGAGATCTGGGCCGAGCCCCATTCCGCCTCGTAGCGGACGTTGGCCACGATATCGGGGATCTGCTGGCCGCCATAGGCCAGGATGGAGGCCCGCTGCAGGGCACCGCCGACCGGGTTGTTGTAGCTCGCGGCATTGGCGAGGCTCGGAGCGTTGATATTGTTGAACACGAAGCTGCCGTTGTCGCCGACCTGGCGCTCGGTCGCGTCCTCCACCGAGACGGTCGCCGAGAACCCGCCCCCGAAGGTCGCCGTATAGGCGAGCATCTGGGTGGGCTGGTTCGAATTGGCGACCGAGTTGGTCAGCAGCTCGTAGCTCTGCGCGTCGAAGTCGAAGAAGGACTGCGTCCGGCCGGCCGTGATCCCGGCGAACTGGATGAACGCCTTGTCGATCAGCGTCTGGGTGCCGCTCGGATTGTAGCCTTGAAAAATGCCCGTGCTGTAGCGCGCCCCGCCCGGGGCGCCGACCTGGCCGCGGCCGCCGATCGGACCGGGGTTCGTCGAATCCCGGGTCAGGCGGATCGACACGAAGGCGCGCAGCGCGCCGTAGGCCGTCTGCGTGCGGGTGTCGGCATTGAGGTAGCCGCGCGAGCGGAAGCTCGTCAGGTCGCGGCGATAGACCGGGCCCGCCTGGTTATAGGCGAAGGCGGCCGGGTTGTCGGTCGGCGCGTCGCCGCGGAAGGTGTACTCGGCGCGGACCTGACCGGTGACGCGCAGGCAGGTATCGGTGCCCGGGATGTAGAAGAAGCCTTGCCCAAAGGCGTCGCACACGCGCACATAGTCGACCGGCGCGGCCTTGCGGAACGGGAGATCGGCGGCCTGGGCACCGGTCGCACTGATCAGAGCGGTCGCGCCCGCCAGCCAATACTGCTTTGAGGAGGTCATGTTCTTTCCAATCGCACCCGTAACTGATCACCGTCCCGGAATTAGACAGGCAAGATGACAGTTACATGAAATAGCCACGTTTGGCGGGAGAGCGTCAGAAAGCGTCGTATTTTAGGAACACTTTGGACGACACCCGACCGCGCCGGTCCATGGCTACGGGCGTGGTGCGTCGCAAACAAGCGGAGTTGCTGTCACAATTCAAGGCGTTGAGAGAATGTGGCGTACGCGCCACAATCGCAAGTCCCGGGCAAGCTTGCGGCGAGACCGTCAGGCCGGTCAGCCCAGGCGGCTGAGGCCGTCGCTGGCGGTCACGTTCTGCGGATCGATGACCTTGGCACGCTGATAGGATTCGCGCGCTTTTACGGCGTTGCCCGACTTCTCGTAGGCGGCCCCGAGGCTGGCCCAGGCTTCCGCGTTCTTGTTGTCGACGTTGAGCGCGGCGTTGAAGTCCTCGATGGCCGAATCGACCTTGCCGGTCTGCAGCAGGCTCTGCCCGCGGGCGAGGTAGGGCGCCCCGGCGAAGGGGTCGCGGTCGATGGCATTGTCGAAGTCGCGGATCGCCAGATCCTGCTGGCTCTGCCGCTGGTGGATCAGGCCGCGGGCGTGGAAGGGCTGCGGGTCCTCGGGCTTGAGCCGGATCGCCTGGTCGAGGTCGGCCATGGCCTGGTCGTAATGGCCCTGCGTGCGCAGCAGGTTGGCGCGCCCGAGATAGGCCGGGGCGTGGTTGGCGTTGGCCTGCAGCGCCTGGTTGAAGTCGGCCAAGGCGAGGTCGTCGTGATGCTGCTGGCGCTCGGCCAGCGCCCGGTTGGTGTAGGCCGCGGCATTGCCGCCGTTGAGCTGCACCGCCTTGGTGAAGTCCGCGATGGCCTCGCTGTACTTGCCCACCCGCGCATAGGCCGTGCCCCGCGTGTTGTAGGCCTCGGCGTCGCTGGGATTGCGGCGGACGACGTCGGTCAGGGACGCGATGTTGGTGGAGGTGTCGGGCGTCGCGGCCTGCACCTCGGCGACGCCGCGATTGGGCGATCCCAGCGAGCCAACGGTGTCGCAGCCCGCCAGAGCCACGGTGGCCAGCAGGGCGGCCACCAGGCGGACGCGCGTCACGGGCCCCGGCGAGCGGGCTCTCTGGGCTGCGGTCGAGACATCGGGCAAGGACACGGGGCGCATGATCCGTTCATCGGCGTGGCGACGCTTGATGCCGGCCGGCTTGGGCTGGCATTGGGGCAACACTTGGACAACCAAGGTTAACACCCCGTTGCCGGCCTCTTGTTTGCCGGCGCGTGGCGGCCATGCACCAGTGCGGCGAATGACGCCGGCGGTCAGCGCGCGCCGGGAACCGGCTTCGGCTTGATGGGCAGCAGGCCCTCGCGCTGCATCTTCTTGCGGGCCAGCTTCCTGGCGCGCCGGACGGCCTCCGCCTTCTCGCGGGCCCGCTTCTCGGAGGGCTTCTCGTAGTGGCCGCGCAGCTTCATCTCGCGAAAGATGCCCTCGCGCT
>CAXUMV010000099.1:2303-9845 GCA_964252065.1 uncultured Lichenihabitans sp. | reverse complement strand
TTGGGGGCTGGCATCTGGACCGACTCGGCGGGCCGGGCGGCGAGGCGCGGGTCGGGCTCGATGGCGCGAACCCGGGCGCCGCCCCGCCCGCGAACGCCGCGGGACCGTCATCGAGGCTCAGCCAGCGGGCGGCGCCCCGCCCGGCCGCAGCCCCGGTCGCAAAGCAGGCCTGCAGCAGGTAGCCGCCCGTCGGGGCCTCCCAGTCCAGCATCTCGCCGGCCACGAAGGTCCCGGGCCGCCCGCGCAGCATGAAGGCGTCGTCGACCTCGGCGAGGCGGATGCCGCCCGCGGTCGAGATCGCCCGGTCGAGGGTGGCGGGTGCAGTCAGACGCAAAGGCAGCGCGTTGACCAGGACATCAAGAGCGGGTGCCCCGGCCCGGCGCCGGGCCTCCCCGACCAGGGCGACGGCGACCGGCGGCAGCTTCAGGGCCTTGCGCAACGCGGTCGACAGCGAGGCTTTCGGCGGCTGGGCAGCAATCCGGCGCGCGATGTCGGCCTCCGCCATGTCCGGCCGCAGCGCGAGCGTCAGCATCGCCTCGCCCCTCTCGGTGATCGTATCGCGGAGAGGGCCCGACAGGGCATAGACCGCGCCGCCCTCGATGCCATGCCGGGTGACGGTGGCCTCCCCGCGGGCGCTCCGGCCGTCGGGAAGGTCGAGCCGGATGCCCTTGAGCGGCTCGCCCGCGAAGCGCTCGCCGACCGCAGCCGGCCAGTCCACGACGAAACCGCAGTTGCTGGGGCGCAGCGGGGCCACCTCGATGCCGCTCTCTGCGAGGATGGTGGTCCAGTGACCGTCGGCGCCAAGGCGCGGCCAGCTCGCGCCCCCGAGCGCCAGCACGGTCGCATCCGCCTCTGTCACGAGGGGCCCGTCCGGCGTCTCGAAGGCCAGCCCGCCCGCCGCGGTCCAGCCCGTCCAGCGATGGCGCAGGCGGAACCGCACCCCGCAAGCCTCGAGGCGGCGGAGCCAGGCCCGCAGCAAGGGCGAGGTCTTGAAGCTTTGCGGGAACACACGGCCGCTCGAGCCGACCACGGTCGGCTCCCCGAGGGCACCGCTCCAGGCGCGCAGCCGGGCGGCATCGAAGCCCGCGAGCGCGGGCGCGAGCCGGGCGGCAGCCTCGCCGTAGCGGAGCAGGAACCGGGCCGGGTCCTCGCTGTGGGTCAGGTTCAGCCCGCCCCGTCCGGCCATCAGCATCTTGCGCCCGACCGAGGGCATCCGGTCGAACACGGTCACGGCTGCGCCCGCCGCCGCCGCGACCTCCGCCGCCATGAGGCCGGCCGGGCCGCCTCCGATGATCGCAAGCGAGGGCATGGGTTCGTCGGACATCCCGGCGGAAAAAAAAGAAGCCGCCCCGAGGCGGCTTTCCAGGTGCGCGTGAGGCGCGAGGACGGTTGCGGTGGCTTAGTAGCTCTTGGTGGCCTGCTCGGCCGCGTCGGACACGGTCTGCGCGCCGGCCTTGGCGGCACTCTGCAGGCTCGAGCCGATCTCCTTGGCCTGCTCCTGCATGTTGGCCAGCTGGGCGCGCAGGAACTCGGACTGCAGCGACATCACCTCGGTCATGTCCTTGGCGCGGACGAGCTTCTGGGCATGGTCGAAGGCGGCCCGGATGTTGGTCTCGGCATAGCCCATCGCCTTGCTGCCGACGGCGCGCACGTTGGTGGTCATCGAAGCCGTGCTCTCGTCCGCCTGCCCGGCCGCCTTCTGCGCGGCACCGACGAAGCCCTCGAAGGCCTTGCGGGCCTGGTCGACGCTCTTCTCGGCGAAGTCGCGCATCTCGCCCGGGATCTCATAGGTCGGTGATGCCATGGTCATCTCTCCTTCAAGGGGGGCTGCCCCACCGCCGCGGGCCAGCGTCGCGGGATAAGACGTCTCGCGTTCCGGCGATATAGTCCAGTGCATGTTGCGTTGCAACATGATTGTGCGATGCAAAATCCATCATGGCCCCAGCGGAGAGCCGTCATGCAGGCGCGAGCCGTTGCGATTGGTGTTTAGACGTTGTTGACTATCTTTCGGAGTCATTCGCGGGATCATGGCAGCGCCGGTGTGCCGCTTTCCAGGACACGCGACAGCACATCGGGGCGCATGGACCGCAGCACGGGCACGGGTGGATTGACGCCGGACGAGGTCGGCGGCGTTCTTGCGGCGCATGGCCTTGGCGCCGATCTGCCGGTCGGGGGCGCCGTGATGCTGGCGCTGGTCGATCCCCTGCGGGTCGTCTGGGCCAATCGGGCCGCGACCCAGCTGATGGGGACCGCCGATCCCGCCGCCTTTTCCGAGCAGCTGTTCGGCCGTCCCGGGCGGGACGGCCTCCGCCGCGTGGTGCTCGGCCTCGTGCTCGAGGGCGGCCCGCGCACCGAGCGGCTCCGGGTGTTCCGCGGCTTCCGGGCCCGCACGGTCCCGGTCTCGCTCAGCCGGTCGCTGTTGCCCGATGGCCGGGAGGTGGTGGTGGTGGCCGTGCCGACCCGCGGCCTCGAGGGCGGCGACGGCCCCTCGACGGCCGACGCCCTCCAATGGCCGGCCCCAGAGCCGGTGGACGCCCCCGCGCCCGCGGCCCTGCCGCCTCCGCAGCCCCGTCCCGGCCCGACCCTTGCGGGACAGCGCCGCTTCCTGTGGCAGACGGGGCCGGAGCACCGGCCGTCGGGCCCGCTCGACCCCGGGCCCGACCTTGCGGCACCGGATCGGACGGAGGCCGGAGCCGAGCCCCTCCCCGCCCTCCTGGCGCGGCTGGGCGTCGAAGGCGAGACCGACCTCTCGCCGGTGCTGGACCAAGGCCAGGCGTTCAACGGATGGCGCTGCCGCTGGCCCTTGGCCGACGGAAGCGGTGCCGTCCCGGTCGTCCTGGGCGGCGTGCCGGTCCGGGGCCAGGGCGGGGCTTTTGCGGGCTACAGGGGCTTCGGCCTCGCGGACCTCGCCAGACCGGTGCCCGCGCCGGCATCCCCACCAGCCGAGCTCGCTCCCCCCGAGCTCCTCCCCGCACCCGCGGCCGCATCGCCCGGCAGGCCGCCTTCGGCGCCCGAGATCGCCCGCGTCGGGGTCCGGGCGTCCTTCTCCTCCGCCAAGATCGTCGCGCTGCGCCCCTCCCGGATGTCGGCCGGCGGGAGCGAGGCGAGCGGTCCGCCGGCCCGCCGGCGGGAGGATGCCCCTGCCCCCGCCTCGTCCAACCTGTCGACGGTCGAGCAGCTCAACTTCGACGAGATCGCGCGTGCGCTGCGCGGCGGCGTCGAGGCCGGCGACGACGCACGGGGCCCGGAGCCGGGCGACGACGGGGCGGCGATCCTGGGAGCCCTCCCGGTTCCGCTGCTGGTCGAGTGCAAGGGGCGCATCGTCTACGCCAACACCGCCTTCCTCGAGATGACCGGCTATCCCTCGGCCCGCGCGATCGACCGCGCGGGCGGCCGGCGCCACCTGCTCGGCGGGCTCGACGCCGCCGAGGTCGCCGGCATCGACCAGGACAGGGCCTTTCCGATCGTGGGCGCCTCGGGCGCGGTCATCGCGGTCGAGGGCCGGATCGCCGTGATCGCCTGGAGCGGCGCCTCGGCGGAGATGATGACCCTCCGCCCGGCGCAAGACCCGGCCGCCGAACGCCATGGCCTGCAGGCCGAGGCGCAGCGCCGGCAGGCCGAAGCCGCCGAGGCCCGCGCCCTGCTCGACCGGACCGCCGATGCGGCGCTCGTGGTCGACGGGCAAGGGCGGCTGCTGGCCGTGAACGCCGCCGCCGAGCGGATGTTCGGGCGGGACCGGGGCAGCCTCATCGGCGAGTCGGTCGGCGCGTTCCTCACGCCCGAGTGCCAGAGCGCCGCGCTCGGCGCCGTGTTCGCGGCCGGCGCGGCGGGACCCGAGGCGGACGAGGCGCATCTCGCCGTGTCGGGACGCCGGCGGGACGGCGGCCCCGCGCCCTCGCTGCACATGACCCTGCGGGCGCTGGAGCCCGGCAAGGTCGGGGTGATCCTGCAGGACGACACGGAGCGCCGGGCGCTGCAGGAGGCCCTCGCCCGCCTGCGCGCCGAAGCCGGCGAGACCGGCGTCCTGCGCTCCGATGTGCTGGCCAAGGTCAGCCACGACGTCCGCACGCCGCTGAACGCCATGATCGGCTTCGCCGACATCATGCTGGACGAGCGTCTCGGCCCGCTCGGCCATCCCCGCTACAAGGAGTATCTCGCCGACATCGTGGAGTCCGGCAAGCGCGTCATCGGCCTGATCACCGATCTCGCCGATCTCTCCGCCATGCAGGCCGGCCGGCACGACCTCACGGTGGTCGCGACCGACGTGAACGGCATCGTCAGCCAGCGGGTCGCCGAGCTCCAGGCCAGCGCGCACCGCGACCGCGTCATCGTCCGGCTCTCGCTGACGCCGCAACTGCCGAGCGCCATGGTCGACGAGCGGGCGTTCCGGCAGGCCATGGACAACATCCTGTCCAACGCCATCCGCTTCAACGAGCCGGGGGGACAGGTGATCGTCTCGACGGCGCTTGCCGAAGGGGGCGGCATCGCGGTCCGGGTGCGGGACACCGGGGTCGGCATGTCGGACGAGGAGCTCGCCGTGGCCCTGGAGCCGTTCGGGCATTTCGGCACGGACAAGCCCGGCGGCAGCGGCCTGGGCCTGCCCCTGACGCGGGCGCTGGTCGAGACCAACGAGGCGACCTTGTCGATCAAGAGCCGCAAGGGCGAGGGCACGCTGGTCGAGATCGTGCTCCGGCCGGCGGCCGGCCAGCCGCTCAGCGCGCCGGCCGCCTAGGCCCTATCGCGCGTTGCGGAACGTCTTGGGCGAAAACAGGGTCCGCAGCAGGATCTCGGCATCCAGGCGCAGCGACCAGTTGTCCACATAGGCGAGATCGTGGCGCACCCGGCCCTCGATCTTGTCCGCCGTATCGGTCTCGCCCCGGAAGCCGCTGACCTGCGCCCAGCCCGTGATGCCCGGCTTCACCGCATGCCGGCGGGGATAGCGGCCGTGCATCCGGCTGAAGGCGAGGTCGTGGGCCAGCGCATGGGGCCGCGGACCGATCAGGGACATCTCGCCCCGCACGACGTTCACGAGCTGCGGCAGCTCGTCGAGGCTCGTGCGGCGGAGCAGGCGGCCGACCCGCGTCACCCGGCTGTCCCGGACCGTGACCTGGCGGAGCGTGGCGCTGTCCTCCATGGTGCGCATCGACCGGAATTTCCGGATGCGGAACGGCTGCCCGTTGTAGCCCGTGCGCCGCTGCCGGAAGAAGACCGGCCCGGGGCTGTCGAGCTTCACGGCCAGGGCGATCGCCACCAGGACGGGGGCGAGCAGCACGAGGGCGGCCGACGCCGCACCGAGGTCGACGCCGCGCTTGAGGCGCCGCTGGGCCCGCGACAGCGGCTGCCTCACCAGAGGAATGCCGATGCGGCCCGCGGCATCGACGCAGAGGCGTTGGGCGCCCTCGAGGTTCGGCGGGCCGAGGTGGATGGCGACCGGCAGGAGCCGCAGCGCCTCGACGCTGCGCGACACCAGCGCCGGATCGCCCCAGGGCAGCAGGAGGATCAGGTCGTCGGGCTGCCTGATCCGCGCGGCCGCGGCCGCAAGAGCGAGGTCGTCGGCCAGCGTGCCTCGCTCGTCCCGCAGCACGGCCGCCTCGACCAGGCGAAGGCCGTGCGCCTCGCATCCGCGACGGGCCGTGAAGGCTTCGATCTCCGCCGCCCCTCCCACCAGCATGACGCGCCGGGCCACCAGGCGCCCGGCGCGCGCCCAGCAACGCCCCTGCCGACCCAGCATGGCCCGCGCGAGCGGCAGCAGCACGGCGCCGGCCAGCACAGTCGTGGCATCGACCTCGTTCGAGGCCGGCCGCGTGAGCAGGCCGCAAAGGGAAGCGAGCGCCACGGCGAACAGCCACGTCTCGAGCCCGCGTCTGCCCGGACCGGCATCGCCCAGCAGGGTGTCGGCCGCATGATCGGATCGGACGAGCCCGATCGCCACCACGAGCAGCACGAGAACCATGGCGCCCGGCAGAAAGAAGGACGGCGTGTCCGGGCCACGGAATGCGCCCGCGACGACGACCGCCGCCGCGGTGGCCAGGAGGTCGCATGCGGCACCGAGGGCCGCGAGCGCCGCCGGGCCGATGGGTTTGGCAACCGCGCCGCGCGGCCGGGCGCCGACCCTGCGTCGCGGGGCGGGGGCCGGGCGCGCGAGAGCCGCCGGTGTGATCGCAGCGTGGCCGGCGTAGCCCATGGGTGATCCGCGCGGGTCGGACGTCGCCCAGGGTGTCCCGGGGCAGCCGTCGCAGGTGGTCCTGCCCGATCGACCGCAAGGGCTATGCCGGGCCGGCCTGTGCCATGCCGGAACAGCGGCGGAGGCGCGGCACGCCGGGGGCGCGCCTCCTGGCGTGCAGCGCTGGAGCCGTAGGCTCAGGGACGCATGCGGCCTCGCACGGGCCCGTCCTCGAACGCGCAGCGGCACCGGACGCCGATGATCTGCGGCGCGCCCGACCGGCAGGAGCCCTCGGGCGTCCGGCAGACCAGGACGTCGCGGTCCCGCGGCGGCCGGCGCCGGTACCCGTAGGGCGGCGGGCGCTGGTAGCCGGGACCGTAGTCCGGATCGAAGGGTGGGGGCGGCGGCGGGGCGTGGCGGTCGAAGGTGTCCGGGCCGCCGTAATCGTAGTCCTGTGCGAGCGAGGGGACGGCAAGGCCCATAAGGATCGCCAAGGCCGCCGCCGGCAGGCGCCACGCAGGCCTGATGAGGGTCATGTCGCGCATCGACGAGCTCCTTCACGCGAAAAAGCCGGCCAGTGGCCGGCTTTCCCAATGTAACCTGAAACGGGCCGCGGGATCAGAGATGCTTGTTGGCCGCGTCCTTGACGGCGCCCTTGGCGTCCCCGACGGCCTTCTGGGCATCGCCCTTGGCTTCCTGGGCGAGGCCCTCGGCCTGGAGCTTCTCGGACCCGACGGCCTTGCCGACGGCCTGCTTGACGCTGCCGGCCGCCTGATTGCCCAGGCCCGCGGCCTTGTCTGATGTGCTACCCATGATCGTTGTCCTTCCAAACGAAGACTACGGTGCAATAACCGGGGCTTCGCCGGAAGGTTCCCGGGGAGGTCGGCCAAGCCGTGCACCGTCGGGTCCCCGCCCGACCCGCCGGCTTGCCGAACAGGCACGCCGTTCGCACAAACCGGTGCCCGCCCGTTGCGTCACGGATGTTCCTGCCTATAGTGCCGCGCTCCTCGTCCGCCGCAGGCCGGCGCACGTCGACACGGAGGGGTGGCCGAGCGGTTGAAGGCGCACGCCTGGAAAGTGTGTATGCGGGAAACCGTATCGCGGGTTCGAATCCCGCTCCCTCCGCCAACTCGGATGCAGGTCGGCTTCGTCGCATTCGACGGTCCACAGCCCCGTGCCCGAACAGGATCGTCCCGTCCCTCAATGAGGCTGAAGACCGGCGGCGGTCCGGCGTCTCGCGTTCGCGCGGGGCGAGGACGATCTTGCATCGTGGGACGTTAGGGGGCGCCGCGGAAACCGCCGTCGAGCAAGAAACGACGGACGCTGGGGTCGCGGCTGAGGCCGGCGGCCGTCGCGGCTGCCGCCCCAGCCGACACCTC
>CAXUMV010000099.1:1269-2293 GCA_964252065.1 uncultured Lichenihabitans sp. | reverse complement strand
GCCTCGTCACGGCGGCGTGCCTGGCCGACCTCGGCAACGACGTCTTCTGCTTCGACGTCGATGCGGCGAAGGTCGAGCTGCTGCAAGGCGGCTGACGCGTCGCCGTTTTCGGCATGCGCGACCGCTCGCGCGACGAGGATCCCCGTCGTTGGCGCGAACCGCGCGAGAAGATCGTAGAGGCGCGCCAGCGGCTCGGTGAAGCGGAGGCCCGTGAGACGTTGGTGCGCGTGCAGCGATTGGATGGCCGCTTCGGTTTGGAACCGCCCCGGTGAGGCCTTTCCTGCGGCCGCATGCAGCAGCGCTTCCGCCTCGACGATCATCGCATGCGACCAACGTGTCGTGTCCTGCCTGTGGAGCGGAACGAAGATGTCCTGTGTGTCGCGGCGGGCGCCGCGCCGTGCCTCGCAATGCAGCATCAGCGACAACAGGCCCATGACCTCCGGGTCGTCGGGCAGGAGCTGCGTCAGCAGGGTCGCGAGCCAGATCGCTTCGGACGCCAGCCCCATCAGCTTGCCGTCGGCACCGCCGACATCCTCCCATGCGGTGCCGTAGGCGGCGTAGACCGCAGACAGAACCGCACCGACGCGGGGCTGAGCGTCGTGCGGTTCGGGAACGACGAACGCGATACCCGCGTCCCGGATTTTGCGCTTCGCGCGAACCAGCCGCTGTCCCATGGACGCGGCAGAAACCAGAAAGCATGCCGCGATGCGCGTTGCGTCCAGCCCGAGCACGGTCTGGAGCATCAACGGCGCCTGCGCCTCGGTATCGATGGCCGGGTGGGCACAAACGAACATCAGCGCGAGACGTTCGTCGCCGTAGGCGCTCGCGCCCGCTTCGCCGCGCTCGTCCTGGAGAAGCAGAACGGCATCGGCGGCCGCTTCGGCGGTGCGTCGCCGGCCGACGTCGTGACCGATGCTCCGGCGCGCGACGGTCAGCAGCCACCCGATCGGGTTGACCGGCATGCCGTCACGCGGCCACTGAACAAGAGCGGCCGCGAAGGCATCGGCAAGGGCGTCTTCGGCAG
>CAXUMV010000099.1:0-1259 GCA_964252065.1 uncultured Lichenihabitans sp. | reverse complement strand
GCAGCGACGATGTCGCCACACCGCGCGGCGAGGATCGCGAGCAACTTGCCATAGGACGAGCGCGCCGCAAGCTCCGCTTCGCGGGCGGGGGTGCGACGCGCCTCCTCCATCAGGCGGCGGGCGGCGGAAGGACGGGGCGGATCTCGACCGAGCCCGCCGTCGCGCAAGGGGCACGAGATGCCCATTCGAGCGCCTGATCCAGATCGGCGACATCGACGATCACGTAGCCGCCCAGCATCTCCTTGGTGTCGGCAAACGGGCCATCGACGACATGGCGCTTGCCGTTCTCGACGCGGATCGTCGTGCTGACCCCGGGCGGCTGGAGACCGTTGCCGCTGACCATGGCGCCGCTCTGGGCGATGGCGCCGATGTAGGCGGTCCAGCCGCCCCAGTAGGCCTCGGCCTGCGTGGGGTCGCTGCGCTTGCCCATCTCGTCCGCGGTCTCGTTGAACAGAAGCATGTAATGCATGGGTCGCATCCCCTCTCGGCCTGAAGCGCCGCGTCGTGCCGGCGAACGAGCGGCGTCAAGCCGCTCGACCTCATGTGCAGCGAGCCAAGCAGATTCAGACCAGGCGCTGCTAAGAAAACGCTCCTGAGCAAACCGGCGGTCCAAGGATCGGACGCACCCGGCGCGCAAGATTGGGCGTCGCGATCCTACGATGACCCTCGACAACCGTAGCCTTACAACGTGTCAGGCCGCAGCCACGGTTTGTAAATCTTGCGCTCCTACCCTTGACGGAGAGAGAGCCCCTGCGCGCAGGGCGGCGAACAGTCACGAGGTCAACGTGCACAGCCATGACGCTATCACGGAGCAGGAGCGGCTTGCGTCCCTCGCCCGTTACGACGTGCTCGACACGCCCCAGGAAGAATCGTTCGACCGCATAACCCGGCTTGCCCGCCGCTTCTTCGAGATGCCGATATCGACGGTCACCCTCATCGATGGGCATCGGGCGTGGTGCAAGTCCGCGCAGGGCGGCCTGTCCGCCTCCGAGGTGGCGCGGGAATTGTCGTTCTGCAGCGTGACGATCAGGGAAGCGCGGCCGCTCGTCGTGCTCGACACGCGGCTGGACGAGCGGTTCAGGACCCATCCTTTCGTCGTCCACGAGCCGCACATCCGCTTCTACGCCGGCGCTCCGCTGCTGACGCCGGGCGGCCAGTCCATCGGGGCGCTCTGTGTGGTGGACAGCAAGCCGCACGCGGCCTTCGGGACCGAGCAGATCGAGGTGCTGACCGACCTCGCCCGCATCGTCCTGAGCGAG
>CAXUMV010000098.1:660-9863 GCA_964252065.1 uncultured Lichenihabitans sp. | reverse complement strand
GTTGGTTAGAGCGCTAGATTGTGGATCTAGAGGTCCCCCGTTCAAGCCGGGGTGGTGGTACCATCCCGCGATTGCTTCTCCCGCGACCGATGACCCGTGTGACGCTCGCAACGGCGCCGTACCGCGCCGCAGTCGCGTCGGCGAAGACATGGCCGAACGCGCCGCATCGACGACGACTCTTGTCTCGTCGCGGAATTCTAGAGAAATAACACGAAAAACGGTGCAACGATGCGCCCGGGCATAGGCATTTACCTTGCCAACGCAGCAGGCTCCGATTATCTCGACTTGCGGATGGAGATTGAGATGAGCGAATCAGGGCCAGAGGTCGACTACATTCAGATCACTGCGGACATCGTCGCTGCCTTTGTCAGCAACAATTCGGTTCGCGCCAGCGAATTGCCTTCCTTGATCGAGGCTGTGCACGGCTCCCTGTGGAAGGTCACAGAAGTGAAGGTGGAAGAGCCGGCCGTCGAGGCCAAGCCGCCGGCCGTTCCGATCAAGAAGTCGATCACCGACGACTACCTCATCTGCCTCGAGGACGGGAAGAAGTTCAAGTCGCTGAAGCGGCACCTGAGCACCGCCTACAACATGACGCCCGACGACTACCGGGCAAAGTGGGGCCTCAACCGCGACTATCCGATGGTGGCGCCCGCCTACGCGTCGGCCCGCTCGAGCCTTGCCCGCCAGATGGGCCTCGGCCGCAAGCGGGAGGACATGGCCGACGAGCCGGACGCCGTCGAGGCCGCCGCCCCGCCCCCCGCCGAGGCGCCCCGCCGCCGCGGCCGTCCGCGCGGCGCGGTCAAGAACGCCGCCTGAGCCCTCGCCGGTCGTTCGAGGCGGCAGATACCGCCCGTCCGACCGACCTTCGTCTCCCCCAAGATCTTCAGGCCGGTCCTCGGACGCGACCTCGCGTCGCGCCCGCCCGCGCCGTCCCCGCCCCGCCCTAAGTCGGCCTGAGCGGGACGGGGCGCGGGGCGCGGCCGTCACCCGAACGCGGGAGCTTGGGCATGGCGGCGAAGGGGTCAAAGACGGACGACAAGGCGGAGCGCCGCGCCATCATCGCCGCGTTCGACAAGGCGGTGAACATGACGCCCGCCGCCATCGAGACATGGCTCGGCACCGAGGAGTCCCGGTCCGTCGGCATGGTGCCGGAGGGCGGACACGAGGCGGTGGGCCATGCCTCTGGCCGCAAGATCGTCGCCATCAAGCACAAGCGGCAGGCCGAGCTGACCGAGGACGATCTCGCCCACATGCAGAAGGTGTCGAGCTACGTCGCCCGCCACCTCGCCCAGGGCGGCCCGGCCGAGGACGTCGAGACCTCGCGCTGGCGCTACTCGCTCATGAACTGGGGTCACGATCCGCTCGAGACCTAGCCCGCGGGCGGAGGCCGCCTTGTCCAGGCTCCGGGTCCAGGGTGAACGGATGCCGCGTTCGCCTTCTCCCCGCGGGGCGGGGCGAAGGAGCACACCGGCCTCCTTGCGCCTCGGTCCCGGCCCCTCGTCACACGGGCTTCACCGCCCCATGATGGGTGAGCAACGCGAGCCAGGACACCGGACAGGCCCCGAGATGATCGAGAACCGCGACGCCCCCGGCCAGCCGGGCATGGAGCCCCGGTGGACGACGAGCGCCAAGACGGGCGTCGGCGCCGCGATCCAGGGCGTGAGCCGGGTGGCCTTTACGCTCAGCCACGGGATCCTCAACGAAATCTACTTCCCCCGGCACGACGAAGCCTGCCTGCGCGACATGGGCCTCATCGTCACCAACGGCCGCGACTACTTCTCCGAGGAGAAGCGCGAGACGCGCAGCGTCGTCACGCCGCTGGCCGACGGGGTGCCGGGCTACCGTGTCGTCAACACCGCGACTGACGGTCGCTACACGATCGAGAAGCGTGTCATCGCCGATCCGCAGCGGGACGTCGTGCTGCAGAGGATCGCCTTCCGGGCGACGCCGGGCCACGAGGATAGTTACCGGCTGTTCGCCCTCGCCTCCCCCCATCTCGTGAACGCGGGCGCGAACAACACCGCGAGCGTGGACGACATCAAGGGCTGGTCCATGCTGACCGCCACCGGCAAGGGCCTGACCCTGGCCATGGCCGCCTCCGCCCCTTACCGGGCGACCTCCGTCGGTTTCGTGGGGGTCAGCGACGGCTTCACGCAGCTCAAGCGCGACTTCGCGCTGGCCGAACCCTATGCCCGGGCCACCGACGGCAACGTCGCCCTGTGCGGTGAGCTCGACCTCGGGGAGGCCGGCGAGGTGGTGGTCGCCATCGCGTTCGGCCGCGACCGGTTCGAGGCGGGGTTCCGGGCCCGCAGCAGCATCATGGACGGCTTCGAGGTGGCCGAGCAGCTCTACATCGCGGCCTGGCAGGCCTGGCAGGGGGGGCTCGTCGACCTCGACAGGCCGGAGCGCGGCGCCGGCGTCGATCCCTACCGGATCTCGACCGCCGTGATGCGGGTGCACGAGGCCAAGAGCTTCTCGGGCGCCATGATCGCCAGCCTGTCGATCCCCTGGGGCTCGGCCAAGGGCGATGGCGACCTCGGCGGCTACCACCTGGTCTGGCCGCGCGATCTCGTCGAGTCCGCGGGGGCGCTGCTGGCCATGGGAGCCCATGCCGAGGCGCGCCGCACGCTCACCTACCTGCAGGCCACCCAGGAGGCGGACGGGCACTGGCCGCAGAACATGTGGCTGGACGGGCTGCCCTACTGGAGCGGCATCCAGATGGACGAGACCGCCTTCCCGATCATCCTGGTCGACCAGGCGTGCCTCTGCGGCGCGCTCGACCAGGGCGACCTCCTGCGCTTCTGGCCCATGGTGCGGCACGCCGCCCGCTACATCCTGCACAACGGCCCCGTCACCGGGCAGGACCGCTGGGAGGAGGACGGCGGCTACTCGCCCTTCACGCTCGCGGTCGAGATCGCCGCGCTCGTGGTGGCGGCCGGCATCGCCGAGCGGCTCGGCTTCCAGGCGGATGCGGGCTACCTCACCGACACGGCCGACCTGTGGAACGCCTCGATCGAGCGCTGGACCTATGCGGTCGATACCGAGCTCGCCCGCAAGACCGGCGTCGCGGGCTACTACGTCCGCATCTCGCCCGCCGACGGGCCGGACCGCGACCGGCCCGTCACGGGCAGCATCGTGATCAAGAACGTCGCCAACGAGATCATGAACCACCAGGCCGTCGAGGTGGTGAGCCCCGACGCGCTGGCGCTGGTGCGGTTCGGGCTCCGGGCGGCCGACGACCCGCGCATCCTCAATACGGTGAAGGTGATCGACGCCGTGCTCAAGGTCGAGCTGCCGCAGGGCCCGCTCTGGCACCGCTACAACGACGACGGCTACGGGGAGCACGCCGACGGCTCGCCCTTCGACGGGGTGGGGGTCGGCCGCGCCTGGCCGCTGATGACCGGCGAGCGCGCCCACTACGAGCTCGCCGCCGGCAACATCGCCGAGGCGCGGCGGCTGCTCAAGACGCTGGAGGACAGCGCCAACGACAGCGGCCTCATGCCCGAACAATGCTGGGACGCCGAGGACGTGCCCGAGCACGAGCTCTACAAGGGCAAGCCCGCGGGCTCGGCCATGCCGCTGGTCTGGGCCCATGGCGAGCACATCAAGCTGCTGCGCTCGCTGCGCGACGGCCGGGTCTTCGACACGCCGAGCGCCGTCGTCCGCCGTTACGCCGAGGGGAAGCAGGGGTCCGACCTCACGGTCTGGCGCTTCAACACGCGCCCCGCCACCATCGACGCCGGCCGCCGCCTCCGGATCGAGACGCTAGCCGCCGCCCGCCTGCACTGGTCCACCGACCATTGGGCCAGCGTGCACGACACCGAGACTACGGAGACCGGCTTCGACATCCACGTCGCGGTGATCGACACGGCTTCGCTCGCCCCGGGCGCGACCCTGGTCTTCACCTTTCACTGGACCGAGGCCGACCGCTGGGAGGGTGCGGACTTCCTGGTGACGGTGACCGAACCCGTCCAGCACCCCTGGTAAGCCGACGAGGCCTTGTGAAGCCCTTCTCCCGCGGTGCGGGAAAAGGTCCGCAAAGCGAAGATGAAGGGAGTCTTCACAGGCTATCGGAACCCAATGCCGTCATCGCGAGCGAAGCGTGGCGATCCACCGTTCCACCAAGGGGAAGCATGGATCGCCACGGCGCTTCGCGCCTCGCGATGACGGCGGACCAGTTGAGGCCGACATCCGAAACGGATGTTCGGGCTCCGGGATCCCCTCCTCCACCCTGTCGGGCACGCGCTGCGGGAGAAGGGCGACTTGGACCGTCCTGGCGCATGTGATAGCCAGACGGCGTCTTGCGTCAGTCCGTCCTCCCCTGCCCGCCCCTGTCCCGCCGCCTTTCGGTCGCGGTGCGCCCGTGAGCCCCGAACGCATCCTCGTCACCGGGGTGTCGGGCTTCGTCGGCTCGGCGGTCGCGCTGAAGCTGCTCGCCGCCGGGCACCGGGTGCGGGCGCTGGTGCGGCCCTCGAGCTCCCGCCGCAACCTCGAGGGGCTCGACCTCGAGGTCGTCGAAGGCGATCTGTCCGATCCCGCTTCGCTCGACCGGGCCTTGGGCGGCATCGGCCACCTGTTCCACGTCGCGGCCGACTACAGGCTCTGGGCGCGCGACCCCGAGACGATCGTCCGCGCCAACCTCGAGGGCACGCGCAACGTCATGGCGGCCGCCGCCCGGGCGGGGGTCGGCCGGATCGTCTACACGAGCAGCGTCGCGACCCTCGCGCCGCGGCAGGACGGCGCCCCGGTCGACGAGACGGAGCCCCAGGAGCCGGCGCGCTCCATCGGGGCCTACAAGCGCTCCAAGACCCTCGCCGAGCGGCTCGTCGAGCGGCTGGTCGCCGAGGAGAAGCTCCCCGCCGTCATCGTGCTGCCCTCGACGCCCATCGGGCCCCGCGACGTGAAGCCCACCCCGACGGGCCGCATCGTCGTCGAGGCCGCCACCGGCCGCATGCCGGCCTTCATCGACACGGGCCTGAACCTCGTCCATGTCGACGACGTCGCCGAGGGGCACCTGGCGGCCTGGCGCCAGGGGCGCATCGGCGAGCGCTATATCCTGGGCGGCCAGGACGTCGAGCTGGGCCGCATGCTGGGCGACATCGCGGGCCTGGTCGGCCGCAAGGCGCCGACCGTCAAGCTGCCCCGTCAGGCGATCTTCCCGCTCGCCTATGCGGCCGAGGCCGTGGCGCAGGTGACGGGGCGCGAGCCCTTCGCCACGGTGGACGCGCTCCGCATGGCGAAATACCGCATGTACTTCTCCTCCGCCAAGGCGGAACGGGAGCTCGGCTACGCGGCCCGGCCCTACGGCGAGGGGCTGCGCGAGGCGGTGGCGTGGTTCGGTGCCGCAGGGTATCTTGGCTGAGATGGCACACGCGCAAGACACGGCTCCCCCGACCTCCGCCGCGGTCGCCTCGGGCAAGGGTCATCGGGACGAGAACTTTCCCGTCGCCTCGCTCCTCGTCGCCGCACGGCACCGCCCGGCCATCATGGCCTTCTACGACTTCGTGCGCGCGGCCGACGACGTCGCCGACAACGCCGTGCTGATCCCGCAGCAGAAGCTCGACACGCTGGACCGCATGGAGGCCACCCTGCTCGGGCACGGCGACGCCGAGCCCGTCGCCCTCCCGCTGCGCACCGTCCTGTCGGAGCGGAACCTGACCTCGCGCCATGCGCAGGACCTGCTCGACGCGTTCCGGCTGGACGTCACGAAGCCCCGGACCGCGACCTTCGCCGAGCTCATGCACTATTGCAGCCTGTCGGCCATGCCGGTCGGGCGCTACGTGCTCGACGTCCACGGCGAGCCGGACAGCACCTGGCCGGCCTCCGACGCCATCTGCGCCGCGCTGCAGATCATCAACCACCTGCAGGACTGCGCCGCCGATCTGGCCGACCTCGACCGCGCCTACATCCCGCTCGATGCGCTCGAGAGCGCGGGCCTGTCGGTGGAGGCCCTGCGCGCGCCACGCTCCTCGCCCGAGTTGCGCGAGGTGTTCCGCTATCTCGCCCGGCGCACCGACGCGCTGCTCGACGAGGGCGCGAGCCTGCCGGCCGACCTTCGCGACACCCGCCTCGCCATGGAGATCGCCACCATCCTCGGCCTCGCCCGCCGGCTGGTCACCGTTCTGAAGGCGCGCGATCCGCTGAGCGAGCGCGTGCATCTCGGCAAGGGCGCCATGCTCGCCGTCACGGCCCGGGCGGCCCTGGGGACGGCTCTGGGGCGGCTCGCACGCCGCCGCCCCACGCTGGCGGACCTTGTGGCTCGGCCAGGCCGCGCGCGCCGATGAGCGCCGGCGGCACCCCGGCCGCGGCCGCCGTCGTCACGCAGTCGTCGGGCAGTTCCTTCTACACCGCGATGCGCATCCTGCCCCGCCCGCAGCGCGAGGCGATGTATGCGGTCTACGCCTTCTGCCGCGCCGTGGACGACATCGCCGACGAGGGCGGCTCGCGCGAGGACCGCGCGGCCGGGCTCGAGGCCTGGCGCACCGACATCGAGCGGCTCTATGGCGGCCAGGCGAGCGCCCGCACGGCCGAGCTGCAGCCGGTCGTCCACCGGTTCGGCCTCGCCAAGCGCGACTTCCTGGCCGTCATCGACGGCATGGCGATGGACGCCGCGGCCGACATCCAGGCCCCCGAATGGGCGACGCTCGACCTCTACTGCGACCGGGTGGCGAGCGCCGTGGGGCGGCTGTCGGTCCGCATCTTCGGCATGGCGGAGGCGCCGGGCCTGGAGCTGGCCCATCATCTCGGCCGCGCGCTGCAGCTCACCAACATCCTGCGCGACGTCGACGAGGACGCGGGGCTCGGCCGGCTGTATCTGCCGCGCGAGGCCCTGCGCGCCGCAGGCATCGAGGCCACGGCCCCCGCGCGCGTCGTCGCCGACGCGGCGCTGGGGGCCGCCTGCGCGCCCGTCCTCGCCCGCGCGAAGGGGCATTTCGCCCGCGCCGACGCGATCATGGCCGGGCAGCCCCGGGCCGTATCGAAGGCGCCGCGCATCATGGCAAAGGTCTACCGCATGATCCTCGACCGGATCGAGGCGCGCGGCTTTGCGCCCCCACGCGAGCGGGCCCGGGTTCCCAAATTGCGGCTGGTGCTGGCCGTGGCGCGTCACGGCCTCTTCTGATGGCGGGCGGCACGGTGCATGTGGTGGGCGCAGGCCTCGCGGGCCTCGCGGCCGCCCTCCTCGTCAGCGAGCGCGGCCGCCCGGTCGTGCTGCACGAGGCGGCCCGCCATGCCGGCGGACGCTGCCGGTCCTACTACGACACGACGCTCAAGCGCGTGATCGACAACGGCAACCACCTCGTCCTCTCCGGCAACCGGGCTGTCCGCGCCCACCTCAAGGCCATCGGCGCCGAGGACAAGGTCGTCACGACGGACGACGCGAGCTTCCATTTCGCCGACCTTAAGACCGGCGAGCGCTGGCAGGTGCGGCCCAATGCCGGGCCGCTCCCGTGGTGGATCTTCGCGCCGGCCCGGCGCGTCCCCGGCACGCGATGGCGGGACTATCTCGGCCTCGCCCGGCTCATGCGGGCCGGGGGGACGGCCACGATCGGCCAGCGCATGCGCTGCGAGGGCCGGCTCTACGACCGGCTCTGGCATCCGCTGCTGGTGGCCGCGCTGAACACCGAGCCCAAGATCTCCTCGGCGGCGCTGGCGGGCGCCGTGATCCGCGAGACCCTGGCCAAGGGCGGGGCGGCCTGCCGCCCGATGATCGCCGCGGGCGGCCTTGCGGAGGCCTTCGTCGATCCCGCGATCGCGCTCCTCGGGCGGCGTGGCGTCGGCATCGCGTTCGATCACCGCCTCAAGGGGATCGAGCGACGCGGCGGCCGTGTCGCGTCGCTCGATTTCGGCGAGGCGGAGCCGCTCTCGCTGGCCGAGGGTGAGCGGGTGGTGCTGGCCGTCACGGCGCCCGTCTCGGCGCTGCTGCTGCCCGAGGTGCCCGCGCCCGACGCGTTCCGGTCGATCGTCAACGTGCATTTCCTGGTGGAGGCGCCGCCGGACATGCCCGACATGCTGGGCCTCGTGAACGCCGTGAGCGAGTGGCTGTTCCGTTTCCCCGGCCGCCTCGCGGTGACGGTCAGCGACGCCGACCGGCTGCTCGAGATGCCGCGCGAGGCGCTGGCCCGGATGATCTGGGCCGAGGTCGTGGCCGCGACCGGGCTCACGGGCGACATGCCGGCCTGGCAGGTGATCCGCGAGAAGCGGGCGACCTTCGCGGCCCTGCCCGAGCAGGAGGCCCGCCGGCCCGGCACCGCCACGCCCTACGCGAACCTGTTCCTGGCCGGGGACTGGACCGCCACCGGCCTTCCGGCGACCATCGAGGGTGCGCTTCGCTCGGGCCGCACCGCCGCCGAGGCGGCGCTGGCCGCCTGACCGCCGGGTGGGAATGTAGCTCCCCTCGTTACCGCGAGGCGCGTCGGCGCCGTGGCGCTCCATGCCGCGGCGGGGCTGCCCGACCGTAGATCGCTTCGCTGCGCTCGCGAGGACGACATGGGGTTCGATGCCGGTCTTGCTCGATGCAGCTTGGTCCGTCGTCAGGCGCGTCCCCGGGGCGCTATTCCGCGGCGGCGACCGCCGGAATGGCCGTGCGGTGGCGCGCGATCAGCTCGGTCGCCAGCACGGCGCTCAACGGCTTGCTGAAGTGGTAGCCCTGGCCGTACTCGCAGCCGAAGCGCATCAGGGCGGCCAGGTGCTCGGCGTCCTCGATGCCTTCGGCGACCGTCGACATGTTCAGGTTGCGGCCGAGACCGATGATGGTTTCGACGATCGTCGCCGATTCCTGGTTGTGGAACAGCGACTGCACGAAGGAGCGGTCGATCTTGATCTTGTCGAACTTGAGGTCGCGCAGGTGGTTCAGGCTGGAGTAGCCGGTGCCGAAATCGTCGAGCGAGATCCGGATGCCGCGCTCGCGCAGCTCGCCGATGACCGTCTTGGCCGAAGTGGTGTTGCCGATCAGCGCGCTTTCGGTCACCTCGAGTTCCAGCCGCTCGGCCGGGAAGTCCTCGGAGGCGAGGATGGCGAACAGCATCTTGGGCAATTGCAGGTCCGAAATCTGGGCCGGCGTCACGTTCAGCGCGAGCGTCAGGTCGGCCGGCCAATGTTTGGCGTCGTGAACGGCCTGACGCAGCACGGACGCCGTGAAGGCGGTGATCAGGCCCGCATCCTCGATCAGCGGGATGAAGTCATCGGGCGGGATCACGACCGCC
>CAXUMV010000098.1:0-650 GCA_964252065.1 uncultured Lichenihabitans sp. | reverse complement strand
CGCCCCGTCGTGCCAGCGGGCCAGGATCTCGAAGCCGAGGAGCCGGTCGTGGCGAAGGTCGACGAGCGCCTGGTAGTGGGGCCGCACCTCGTTGCTGGCGATCGCCTGGCGGATGCGCGTCTCCCGTTCGGCGCGGGAGCGCAGCTGGGTCTCCATCTCGGGCTCGAAGAAGCTGAACCCGCCGCATCCGTTCCGCTTGGCCTTGAACATGGCGAGGTCGGCCGCGTGCAGCAGCTCCTCGGCGTTGGCGCCGTCGCTCGGCCAGAGCGCGATGCCGATGGAAGCGCCGACGGACACGAGGGTCCCTTCGATCGCGATGGGGACCTCGATGGCCGCCATGAGCCGGCGTGCCAAGCGGACCGGGGCATCGCTGCCCGCCTGGAACTCCATGACCACGGCGAACTCGTCGCCGCCCAGGCGCGCCGCCATCTCGCCCTCCCGGACCGCCTTGCCGAGCCGGGCCGCCACCTCGCACAGGACCTTGTCGCCCGCGCCGTGGCCGTAGATGTCGTTGATGGGCTTAAAACGATTAAGATCGAGAACAAGCACGCCGCATGTCTTGTCGTCGCGCCCGCTGCGCGCAATCGCGCTTTGCAGGCTCGCCCCCAGCACGCGGCGGTTCGGCAGGCCGGTCAGGGCATCGTGGCGGG
>CAXUMV010000097.1:0-9945 GCA_964252065.1 uncultured Lichenihabitans sp. | reverse complement strand
CACCGCAGGATCGTCGATGGCCTCGAACAGCCCGAACTGGCCCGTGCCGTCGGCGTATTTCGTCAGGTGCGCCCGGTTGACGATCGCCGCGATGCGGCCGACCGGCCGGCCGGCGATCCGGGCGACGAACAGGCCCACCTCGTTCTCGGCCAGCACCGGCGACCGGGGCCCGAGCAGCGCCTCGACGTAGGGCCCGGCCGGCTCGACCCAACGCGGGTTATCGGCCTCGGCGACCCGGGCGGCCTCGGTGAAGTCCCTGAGATCCGCCGGCCCGCGGACCGCACGGACGTCGGGGGCCGATGTCACGGCGCCCGCGGGCGTCGGCCCGGGCGCTACTTCAGCCGCTGGAGGATCGCGCGGGTGTCGCCGATGCCGCGCAGCTCCTCGGCGACGATCGCGACGGTGCGCCGGATCTGCGCCTCCTCGTGGTCGGCCGTGATGAAGAAGCGCAGGCGCGAGGTGCGCTCGGGGACGGCGGGATGGATGATCGGCTGGACGTTGATGCCGCGGGCGAACAATTTCTGGCTCAGCGACACCGCGACCAGCGAGTCGTAGACGATGACCGGGACTACCGCGAGGCCAATGGTGGTGCCGATGTCGAGGCCGTGCTCGCGCGCGGCTTCGCAGAAGGTGGTGCCGTTGGCCCGCAGGCGCGCCACGCGCTCGGGCTCGGCCAGCATGGCGTCGATGGCGGCGCAGGCCGCGCCCGCCATGGCGGGCGGCATGCCGACGCTGTACACGAAGCCGCCCGAGGTGCACTTCAGGAACTCGACCAGCGCCGCGCAGCCCGCGATGTAGCCCCCGCAGCTCGACAGGGTCTTGGACAGGGTGCCCATCCAGATGTCGACCTCGCGCGGGTCGACGCCCGCCTGCTCGAACAGGCCACGCCCGGTGGCCCCAAGCACGCCGAGCCCGTGGGCGTCGTCCACCATCAGCCAGGCGCCGTGCCGGTGCTTGAGGGTCACGAGGGCGGGCAGGTCGGGACAGTCCCCGTCCATGCTGTAGAGCCCCTCGACGACGATCAGCACGCGCTGGAACTGGGGCCGCAGCTGCGCCAGCAGGGCCTCGAGGGCCGCAAGGTCGTTGTGCGGGAAGGAGCGCCGCTCGGCCCGGGAGAGGGTCGCGCCCATGATGATGCTGTTGTGGGCGAGGGCGTCGTGCAGCACGAGGTCGCGCGGGCCCAGCAGCGCCCCGATGGCCGACACGTTGGTGGCATGGCCGCTCACGAAGGCGACGCAGGCCTCCTGGCCGTAGAGGGCGGCGAGCCTGCCCTCGAGCGCCTGGTGGATCGGGCGCTCCCCGGCCACGATGCGGCTCGCCGAGGGCGAGGTGCCGTAGCGGTCGATGGCGGCCTTGGCGGCGGCGGACACTGCCGGGTGGCCGTTGAGGCCCAGGTAATCGTAGGAGGAGAAATTGTCGTAGCGCAGCCCCTCGATCTGCGTGGTGGCGCCGGCCCGCTCCTCGTGGGTGCGGAAGAACGGGTTGCCGATCCCCAGGGTCTTGGCCGCGGCCAGCTGCATGCACACTTCGCGGTAGCCGGGCAGGGTCGTGAAGTCCGTCATGGCGCTGAAGCGGGACGCGGTCGCCGGTAGCTCCGGCTCGACGGCCTCCGCCCCCAGCCGCGTCGCGACGAGCTTTTCAAGGGATTGCCTTGCATCGGCTGACAGCGCGCTCTGACTTGTGCGACCCATTACTCGATCCTTCTTGCTCAACGACAGCCTACGTCAGCGGGCCGCGCCGTTCCAGGACCGGCGGGCGCGTCGTGCCGCGGCGCGGTAATAAGGTCACAGTTCCGGACGCAAACGGGACCGTCTGGCGGGAAAGGGCCATTCACCGTTTGGGGAGCTTTGTGTGCGAGCGCTATAGGGTGATACACGCGCCGCGTCACGGTTCGGGCGCGAGTGGCGCGGCAACGAGGCCAGTTGTAGATGATGCGTAGACCCCTTGTGCTGCTTGCGCTGATGGCCGCCCTCGCGGGGTGCTCGGCCCTTCCGGGCGACGGGCCGATGGCCTCGGACGTGATGGAGCAGCAGAAGGCCGGGGGGGACCCCGACGGGGTCAGCCGCTACGAGATCGTCGAGGTCGACGCGCCCACCGTGGCGGTCCTGCGCCGCCGGCCGCCGGACGGGTTCTCGGCCCATTTCGGCGACTACCGGCCCTCGGCGGACCTCAAGATCGGCATCGGCGACTTCGTGTCGGTCACCGTGTGGGAGGCGGGCGCCAACGGCCTGTTCTCCGCTCCGCTCGCGACCGACCGCTTCACCACGGGCGCCAAGAGCGCGACCATCCCCGACCAGGCGGTCGGCAGCGATGGCCTCATCAGCGTACCCTATGCGGGGCGCATCGCGGTGCGCGGCCTGACCACGGCGGCCGTGCAGGAGAGCATCGAGAAGGCGCTCGAGGGCAAGGCCATCCAGCCGCAGGTGCTCGTCAACGTCACCAAGCCCGTGAGCAACACCGTGACGGTCACGGGCGAGGTCGCGGGCGGCGCCCGCGTCCCGCTCAGCGCCAAGGGCGACCGCATCCTCGACGTGGTCGCCATGGCGGGCGGCGTCCGGGCGCCCGTCAACGAGACGGTGGTGCGCCTGTCGCGCGGGGCGACCACGGTGTCGGTGCCCATGGGCCGCGTGGTGGGCAGCCCGCGGGAGAACGTCTATCTCCGGCCCGGCGACGTCCTCACGCTGGTGCGCGACCCGCAGGCGTTCCTGGCCTACGGGGCGACCGGCCGCAACGACAAGATCCCCTTCGAGGCCGACTCGATCAGCCTCGCCGAGGCCCTGGCCAAGATCGGCGGCGTGCAGGACTACCGCGCCGACCCGGCCGGCGTCTTCGTGTTCCGCTACGAGCCGCCGGCCATCGCCCGCCAGCTGCGGCCCGGCACCGCCCTCGCCAAGGCCGGCTGGGTGCCGGTCGTCTACCGCCTCAACCTGCGCGACCCGGCCAGCCTGTTCCTCGCCCAGAGCTTCCCTATCTTCAACAAGGACGTGATCTACGTCTCGAACGCGCCGATCACCCAGGCCCAGAAGGCGCTGGAGCTGTTCAACATCGTGGCGCAGCCGGCCGCCTCGGGCGCCTCGCTCGCGACGGCGGTGCGCTGAGGGTTCGGTTGCGGGGGGAGCGCGGGCCTGATAGGGCCCAGGGCTCCTCCTGCCGCCGAGCCGCCGCATGATCCCGCGCTATTCCCGTCCCGCGATGGTGGCCCTGTGGGAGCCCCAGGCCCGGTTCCGGATCTGGTTCGAGATCGAGGCGCACGCCTGCGATGCGCTGGCCGAGCTCGGCGTCATCCCCAAGGAGGCCGCCGCGGCGATCTGGGCCAAGGCCGGGCACGTCGCCTTCGATATCGACCGCATCGATGCGATCGAGCGCGAGACGCGGCACGACGTCATCGCGTTCCTGACCCACCTGGCCGAATTCCTGGGACCCGAGTCGCGCTTCGTCCACCAGGGCATGACCTCCTCCGACGTGCTCGACACCTGCCTTGCCGTGCAGCTCGCGCGGGCGACCGACATCCTGCTGGCCGACCTCGACGCGCTCCTGGAGGCCCTCCGGCGGCGGGCCTTCGAGCACCGCATGACGCCGACGGTCGGGCGCTCGCACGGCATCCATGCCGAGCCCGTGACGTTCGGGCTGAAGCTCGCCCTCGCCCATGCCGAGTTCGCGCGGTGCCGGACGCGCCTGGTGGCCGCCCGCGCCGAGATCGCGACCTGCGCCATCTCGGGGGCGGTCGGCACCTTCGCGAGCATCGATCCGCGGGTCGAGGCCCACGTCGCCCGGAAGATGGGTCTCGCGCCCGAGCCCATCTCGACCCAGGTCATCCCGCGCGACCGCCATGCGATGTTCTTTGCGACGCTCGGGGTCGTGGCCGCCTCGATCGAGCGGGTCGCGACCGAAATTCGCCACCTGCAGCGCACCGAGGTGCTGGAGGCCGAGGAGTACTTCGCGCCGGGCCAGAAGGGCTCCTCGGCGATGCCGCACAAGCGCAATCCGGTGCTGACCGAGAACCTGACCGGCCTTGCGCGTCTCGTGCGGTCCGCCGTCACCCCCGCGCTCGAGAACGTCGTGCTCTGGCACGAGCGCGACATCTCCCATTCCTCCGTCGAGCGGGCGATCGCCCCCGACGCCACGGTGACGCTCGACTTCGCCCTGGCGCGGCTGACCGGCGTCGTCGACACGCTGGTCGTCTATCCCGAGGCCATGGCCAGGAACCTCGGCCGGCTCGGCGGGCTGATCCACTCCCAGCGCGTCCTTCTCGCCCTGACCCAGGCGGGCGTCTCCCGCGAGGACGCCTACCGGCTGGTCCAGCGCAACGCCATGCCGGTGTGGCGCGGCGAGGGGGATTTCCTGGCCCTGCTGAAGGCCGATCCGGACGTCGGGGCGGCCCTGGAGCCGGCGGCCCTCGAGAGCCTGTTCGACCTCGGCTATCACACCAAGCATGTCGACACGATCTTCGCCCGGGTGTTCGGACCGGACGCAGCGTAAGCGGCCGATGGCCTGTAAAGCCGCACGGGACGTTCTCGAAGCCGCCACGATTGGCTCTTAACAACCGTTGCTCCGGCGCGTGTTTTCGCGTTTGGTAAAGGAATGGGGACGGCGACGTTCCCTAGTTTGCGTACCGGCGGGGGAGCGACTGTGGCAGTCGTGATCGTTCAATCGCGGGCCACGGCCCATGTCTACCGCATCTTCGGCGCGCTGATCGCGCTGCTGCTCATGATGGCGCTGGCCGTAGGCGTTGTGCGGGTCAGGGCTGATCGGGCGCAGGCTTCCCCTTATGGCGCGCTCACGCCGCTGCCCTCGGTCCTGCCCTCGCCCGTGCTGGCGGCCTCAGCGCCGGTCGCCCCGCCCACCGAGCAGGTGATCACGCCCGCCGCCTCTCCGCCCGCCGTCGTGAGCCTGGCCTCGACCGATCCCGTCGCGGCCACGACGGTCCCGGCGCCCTCGGCCGAGGCCGTCCGCGCCCCCCGCGCGATCGCCATCGACAGGACCGCGGCCGGATCGGCCGTGCCGCAGCCCGCCCCGCCCGCCGTCGTCGAGGCCGCGACCCGCGCCGCGGCGGCCGCGCCGCCGCCGCTCCCGGTGTCGACCGCGGCGCTCGAGCCGGCCGAAACCGCCGCCGCCGTCTCGGCTCCGGTCTCCGAGGGGGCGAGCCAGGCGGGGCTCGTCAACATCAACACGGCTTCGATCGACCAGCTCAACAATATTCCTGGCGGCGGGCATATCGGCCGCAGCATCGCGCGGCACCGGCCCTACCGCTCGCTCGAGGATCTCGTCGACCATCGCGTGCTCAAGGCCCGCGACTTCGCCCGCATCAAGTCGGCGATCACCATCGACTGAGTGAGCCGCGCGCTCCGACATCGTCATTGCGAGCGGAGCGAAGCAATCCATCTTTCCGGGACCGTGCATCGCCACGGCGCCGTGCGCCTCGCGATGACGCTGACTGCACAAGCGTGAGGGCGGAGGTGCGGGCCGCTGAACTCAGGATCGGGCGATGATCTCCCGCTCGCCCAGGTGGCACAGCGCGCTCAGCCGGTCGTTGCCGGCCTTGCGGCGGGCCAGGAACGAGGGCCGCCGCTTCGAGCGGAACCGCGGCGCGCGCCGGGACGGCCCGGCCGGGCCGACCAGCAGCCCGCCCAGCGTGAGGTCCGCCTCCTCGACCAGTCCGGTCCGCCGCTCGACCAGAGCCGGCAGACGGAAAAACCGGCTCCACAGGCGCCAGTCGGCCAGGATGTCGGCGTCGTCGCCGGCGCAGTCGAGGATGACGGACAGGTCCTCGTCGCGGTGCAGCAGGTGAAGCTGGTAGTGGAGCGCGCCCGCGCCATCGGCGATCAGCGACAGCGCGACCCCGCGATAGGCGCTGACCGGCACCGCGACCCGCATCGCGATCCCTTCGATCCGGCGGTCGATCCGCACGGTGTCGCGGCTCAGCGACACCATGCGGTGATGGCCGTCCGCCCTGCGGTCGGCCGCGGGGCGGAGTGCTGCGTTGCTCGCCTGATGACCCATGGATGACGCCTCGCGACCCTGAGGGCTGCACGCCCCTGTTCGCGAACCATGGATCCACCGGGCCGACCAGCACCCTAAGAGGGCTGGTTTACACGGCGTGAACACAGCGGAAGGTCAACAAAGCCCTAGTCAAGTATTGCGAAGACGTTGCATCGCGGCTTGCTCGAAAACGAGCCTCATCGATGCCGGCCGGGCTTCAGTGTTTGGGAAAGCCCGAACGACAACACTTCGTTGTCGTTTCGCTTATCGTCCGTAAACCCTACAGCACCACGACCTTGGTGCCGACATGGACGCGGTTGAACAGCTCGATCACGTCGATGTCCCGCATTCGGATGCAGCCCGACGACACCCCGCGCCCGATCTCCTCCGGCTCGTTGGTGCCGTGGATGCGATAGAGCGTATCCTTGCCGCTGCCGTCGTAGAGGTAGAGCGCCCGCGCTCCGAGCGGGTTTTCCGGCCCGCCCTCGAGGCCGCCGCTGGCGACCACGGGGGCGAGATGGGGCCAGCGCTTGACCATGTCGGCCGGCGGCATCCAGCGCGGCCACTCGGCCATCCGCTTGATGGTCGCGGTGCCGGTCCAGCCATAGGCCTCCATGCCGGTCGACACGCCGTACCGGATCGCCCGCTTGTTGGGCAGCACGAACCACAGCATGTTCTTCTTGGAGTCGACCACGACCGTGCCGGGCTCCTGGCCCGTCGGATCCTCGACCTGGTAGCGCTCGAAGTTGAGGTCGCCCTTCTGCACCTTGGGCACGAGCGCGAGGTACTGGGCATCGCGCGCCGACAGCACCGGATCGGGCACCGCGGTGTACTCGCAACCCGCCAGGGCGATGGCGCTCGCCAGCACCCATCCCGCTTTCGACACGGTCATGACCCTGATTCCCGAAAAAACGTCAGCCTCTTCCCTGGCGTGTTAACGCACCGCTCACCACAATCGCCACTCGTTAACAGCCCCTGAGTAGAAGAAGGTAAAGGCGTTGCATCGCGGCGACATGCGACATCTTGAGCATCATCGAGGGAGGCGGATCTGACGACGGTTTTGATCAGCCATCCGGCCGGGCTCGGCCATGCGATGGGGGAGGGCCACCCCGAGCGGCCGGACCGGCTGCGGGCCTTGCTGGCCGCGCTGGACGACCCCGCCTTTGCGGCGCTCGACCGCCGGCCGGCCCCGCCCGGCGACCGCGCCGCGATGGAGCGATGCCATCCGGCCGCCTACATCGACGCGCTGCTCGCCGCGCGCCCGGGCCCGGGCCGCCTGTCGCAGCTCGATCCCGACACCGCGATGGGCCCCGGGACCTGGGACGCGGTCGACCGCACGGTCGGGGGCGCGTGCCTCGCGGTCGATCTCGTTGCGGACCGCACCGCCGCCAACGCCTTCTTGGCCATGCGGCCGCCCGGACATCACGCCGAGCGGGCCAAGCCGATGGGCTTCTGCTTTCTCAACCAAGCGGCGATCGCGGCCCGGCATGCGCAGGCCGCCCATGGGGCCGGGCGCGTCGCGGTGGTCGACTTCGACGTGCATCACGGCAACGGCACGCAGGACATCTTCTGGGCCGACCCGAGCGTCCTCTACTGCTCCACTCACGAGATGCCGCTCTACCCCGGCACCGGCGGCGCCGGCGAGCGGGGCGAGCACGGCACGATCGTCAATGCGCCGCTGCGCTCGGGCGATGGCGGGGAGGCGTTCCGGGCCGCCATCACGGGCCGCATCCTGCCTGCCCTCGAGGCGTTCGCGCCCGAGTTCGTCATCGTCTCGGCGGGCTTCGACGCCCACCGCCGCGATCCGCTTGCGACGCTGCGGCTCGAGGCGGAGGATTTCGGCTGGGTGACCGGGGAACTGCTCGCGGTCGCGGCGCGCCACGCCGGCGGGCGGCTCGTCTCCATCCTGGAGGGTGGCTACGACCTCGAGGGACTGGCCTTGTCGGGGCGCGCCCATCTCGCGGCGCTGATGGAGGCCGGGTGACCGGAGCGGGGTCGGTCCTGGTCGCCCTGTCGGGCCTGCCCGGGGTCGGCAAGACGACGATCGCCAAGGCCCTCGCCATGGCGAGCGGCGCGACCCTGCTGCGGATCGACACGATCGAGCAGGCCATCCGTTTGGCAGGCGGCGAGCCGGAGGCAGGGGGCTACGCGGTCGCCTATCGGCTGGCGGCCGAGAATCTGGAGCTCGGGCGCGACGTCATCGCCGACAGCGTCAATCCGTTGACGGTCACGCGGCAAGCCTTCGCCACCGCGGCCCGGGAGGGCGGCGGACGGCTGATCGATGTCGAGGTCATCTGCGCCGACCGTCGGGAGCATCGCCGGCGGGTGGAGACGCGGGTGGCGGACCTTCCCGGCCTCGTGCTGCCGGACTGGGACGCCGTCCTCACGCGCCGCACGGACCCCTGGACGGAGCCGCGCGTCCTCCTAGACACCAGCCGGCGCAGCGTCGGCGAGGCCGTGGGGCTGCTGCTGGCGCTGATGGGAGACTGACGAGGGCGCAGCCCGCTTGGCCGCAACCCACGCGAGCCAATTGGCGAACACCGGCACGAGGCTCTCCTGCCAAGTCTCGGACAGCCCGTCCCGCAGCACCGTGTGGCGCGGCAGATCCTTCAGCGCGACGTTCCTGCGATCGGCCAGGGCGCGCGCGCGGAGCTCCTGCAGGGTCGCTTCGGTCGCGGGGTCGAAATAGCCGTGCGGCATGCCCGGATAGTCGTCCCGCTCGCCGCGCAGGAACCGCGCCACGTCGCGCCGGTACTCGCGGGCGATCGAGTCGGGCTCGTATTCCGGATGCCCCTGGAAGAACACGAGAAGGCTGCCGCCGTCGGGGCCGGCCTCCTTGACGAACAGGTCGACCCCGGCCTCGGGGGAGCGGGTCAGGACCGTGTAGCCTCGGGCTTCGAGCTCGGGCTCGCGCAGGTCGTTCCAGCGCGAGTGGGGCACCACGAAGGGGCCGCGCGCGCCGGCGAGCAGCGCATGCGGCCGGACGCCCTCGCATGCGAAGATGCCCGTCCGCTTGTGCGGCAGCCGGTGCCGGGCGATGCCATCGAGATGCAGCACGGCGGCGTGGGCCGCAAGGCACGACCAGAACGTCGAGACCGTGTTGGCCGTGGCCCAGTCGACGAGCCTCGCGAAATCCGGCCAGAACGGCTCGTCGGTCAGCGCGGAGGCGCGGGGTTCGCACCCCGTGACGATCAGGGCGTCGAGCGGCGTCTGCGGCAGGCTCTTGGTCGACGCGTAGCGCTCGGCGAGCATCCGGGCCGCCTCCGGGCCGCGCTCGACCCCGGGCAGGGCGAAGAGGTGAAGCCGTACCGGTCTGTCGCCTGCCGCCTTGCCGATCAGCGTCGTGAACTGGCGCTCGGTCGCCTGCAGCGCGGCATCGGGCATGTTGTTGACGAGGCCGATGGCGAGCGCGTCCGGCCGGGGTGCGGCGGGGATGTCGAGCAGGACCGGCATGGCGAGGCTCCTTCGGCGGCGGGCTACCCGGCGACCGCCAGGCGCGGGGCCGACCGCGCCGCGGCCTCGAGCGCCTGGCCGAGATCGTCCAGGATGTCGGCGATATGCTCGATGCCGATCGACAGCCGGATCATCTCCGGCCTGACGCCGGCCGCGAGCTGCTCGGCCTCGGTCATCTGGCGGTGCGTGGTCGAGGCGGGATGGCAGGCGAGCGACTTGGCGTCCCCGATGTTGACGAGCCGCTTGACGAGGCCCAGCGCATCGTAGAAGCGCTTGCCCGCCTCGAGCCCGCCCCTGACCCCGAATGTGAGAAGCGAGGACGCCTGGCCGTTCAGATAGCGCTGGGCCATGGCGTAGTGCGGGCTGTCGGGGAACCCCGCATAGCTGACCCAGGCGACGCGGGGGTCGGCGGCCAGGAATTCGGCGACCTTGCGCCCGTTCTCGATGTGCCGCTCCATGCGCAGCGCCACGGTCTCGATGCCCTGCAGCAGCAGGAAGGCGCTCATCGGCGCC
>CAXUMV010000096.1:1384-10122 GCA_964252065.1 uncultured Lichenihabitans sp. | reverse complement strand
CGTACTTCGACCTGTATGACCTCGAACGCGTCGAGGTAGTGAAGGGGCCGCAGGCGACGCTGTTCGGCACGGCGGCGGCGATCGGCGCGGTTAGCGTCATCACCAACAAGCCGGCGAAGGAGTTTGGCGCGGAATTGCGCGCGGCATACGGCAACTACAACCAGCGCAGGATTGACGGCTTCATCAACATGGGTGGCGACGTGCTCAGCGCGCGGCTCGCCTTCGCGGTCAAGCTGCGCGACGGCATCGTCAAGAACATCGCCGGCGAGGCCGGTTCGCAGACGGCGGGCGTCAACAAGATCAACGACCTAAACGGACAGGGTCAGTATGGCGCGCGCGCCTCGGTGCGCTACCAGAAGGGCGATGTGCTGGTCGACCTCGTCGGCAGCCTGTTCGGACGGCGGATCGTCGACCGTGCCGTGCCCCGCGCAGGCGCAGCGTGAGGCGGCCGATCCTCGTGGCCCTGATGGCCACAAGCTGCGCGGTGCCGGCAGCCGCGGCCGACCGCAGGACCCCGCCGGCCTTCGGCATCAAGGCGCCTCGGGACTGCGGCCCCGAAGGCTACGCCCTGCCGGGATCGGCGGGCTGCGTGCGTCTCGGCGGCTCCGTCTCGGTGACGACGAGGCTCCGGATGGGCGGGGCCGCGGCGCAGGCGCCGGCGCGCAAGGCGTTCACGACGCATGTGGACGGGCGCCTTGCGGTCGATGTCCGCATCCCGACCGATCTCGGCCCGTTGCGCGTCTACACGGCGGTGCGGATCGCGGATCCGGGCGGTCCGCGCTGATGGTTCAAGGCCGCGTCGAACCGCCGATGTAAAGCGCCGTTAAGGGCTTCAGATCTACGATCGGCCATCGCCCTCATGGCGGATCGAAGAGGACGGGCGCCGTGCCGGGAGCTGAGACCGCGACGGTGCAAGCGCAGTCGACGCGGATGGCGGCCGTGGTCAGCCGCCTGTCGCCGGCCCTCATCCCGTGGCTCGCCATCGGGTCCCTGAGCGCGATCTTCGCCATCTTCGGCTATGTGCTCTACCAGTCGCGGCAGGACGTCGCGAATTCGGCCTGGACGGCGTCCACCAATCTGGTCGGCGTCGTCAGCCAGCAGATCGACCGCGAGATCGAGCTCCTGGACATGTCGCTGCTCCGGCTCTGCACCATTGCGGAGCGCAGGGACGTGATGACGCTGTCCCCCGACTCGCGCGATGCCGTGCTGTTCGGCTGGCCGGCCGCGGCGCACGGGCTTGGGGCGTTGCTGCTGCTGGACCAGGCCGGCCGGCTGATCGGGCAGGCGGGCGTGCCGTCCCCGCCCCCCATCGACTTTTCGAGCCAGCCCTTCTTTGCGGAGCATAAGGCCGCCGACGCCGGGCTCTATGTCAGCCATCCCCTCACCTCGCTGGTCGACGGCGAATCGATCATCGCGCTGAGCCGCCGCCTCACCCGCGACGGCGCCTTCGCGGGCGTGGCGGTGGCGACCATCAAGCTGTCGCACTTCAAGGACATCTACGCGGGGCTGGACCTCGGCCCCAACGGCGTCATGTCGCTGTTCAACACCGACAGGACGCTGCTGATGCGTCATCCTTTCGCGCAGACCGACGGGCACAAGCTGTCGGCCGTGACCATCCCGACCGACGCCTCCGGCTCCTTCGAGGTCGTGTCCCACATCGACGGCGTGCGGCGCCAGGTCTTCTACCAGCGGATCGGCCGTCTGCCGCTGGTGCAGTTCCTCGGACGCGGCATGACGGACGTGTTCCTGCTCTGGTGGGTCAGGACCGTCCTGATCGGGCTGGCCCTGCTCCTGTTCGGCAGCGCCATCCTGGTGCTGATCCTCGTGCTTCAGACCGAGCTCAGGCGACGGCGGACCGCGGAGGCCGAACTGGCCAGCTTGGCGGCGACCGACAAGCTGACCGGCCTCGCCAACCGGCGGCGCTTCGACGAGGCGCTGGACCAGGCGTGGCGGCAGGCGCGGACGAGCGGCCGCCCGGTCGGCCTGCTGCTCCTGGACGTCGACCACTTCAAGCAGCTGAACGACGTGATCGGCCATCAGGCCGGCGATGCGGTCCTGGCCGCCATGGGGGCGTGCCTGCGCGCCTTTCCGGCCGGATCGGGCCTTGCGGCCCGCTATGGCGGGGAGGAGTTCGTGGTCCTCCTGCCCGGTGTCGGGCCGGAGGAGGCCGAGGCGGCGGGAGAGACCCTGCGCGGCCAGGTGTACGGGCTCGGCCAGCCCCATCCCCGCTCCAAGAGCGGACGGCTGACCGTCAGCGTCGGCGTGGCGGCCGCGGTGCCGGACGAGGCCTCGACACCCGCCGACCTCGTGCGGGCTGCCGACCTCGCGCTCTACAAGGCCAAGGACGCCGGGCGCAACAGGGTCATGTCCGCCCAGCATCCGCTGCCGGTCGAGCGCGCGGCCTGACGGGCGGAGGGACGCGGGGCCGGCCGCGCCGGGTCAGCGCAGCTCGCCGATGAGCCGCTGCATGAAGCCGACGCCGGCTGCGAGCTGGTCGACCGTCACGAACTCGTCCGGCTGGTGGGCCTGGTCGATGCTGCCGGGGCCGCAGATCACGGTCGGCAGGCCGGCCTGCTGGAAGCGGCCGCCCTCGGTCGCATAGGACACGCTGATGGTGCGGTTGGCGCGCGCCGCATGCAGGGCCAGCCGTTCGGCCGGGGAGCCCGGGTCTGGGTTGAGCCCCGGCACTTCGACCTCGACCTCCGTCGAGATGCGGCCGCGATCGGTGAAGCGGTTCAGCGCCGGCAGGGCGGTCTGCTCCACGTAGCGCTCGATATGCCGCTGGGCCGTGTCGAGCGGCACCGAGGGAAGCCCCCGGAACTCCCAGAGGAGATCGCAGCGCTTGGCCAGGATGTTGCGCGCCGTGCCCCCGTTGATGAGCCCGACATGTACGGTCGAGTACGGCGGATCGAAGCGGCCGGTGGGGTCGCCCTCGTCCTCGAACCGTCGCCCGAGCCGGGTGATCTCGCTCGCGATGTCGCAGGCCGCCGCGATCGCGTGGGCGCCGAGGGAGGGCTTGGCCGAGTGGGCCTCCTGCCCCTCGACACGCAGGGTGTAGGTGCACACGCTCTTGTGCGAGTCTGCCACCTGCATCGAGGTCGGCTCCCCGACGATCACCGCGCTGGGCTGCGGCATGGTGCCGCCGAACTGGGCGATGATGTCCATCGACCCGAGGCAGGTCACCTCCTCGTCGTAGCTGAGCAGGATGTGCATCGGCACCGGCAGCCGGGCGGCCTTGAAGGCCGGGATCATCGCGAGCGCCAGCGCGTCGAAGCCCTTCATGTCGCAGGTACCCCGGCCGTAGAGGCGGCCGTCTGCCTTGCGGAGCACGAAGGGATCGCTGGTCCAGGCCTGTCCCGTGACAGGCACCACGTCGGTATGGCCGGACAGCACGAGGCCGCCGTCCACCATGGGGCCCACGGTCGCCACGATCGCGGCCTTGTTGCCGCCCGCGCTCGGGGCCAGCGCGACGGAGACGTCCTGCGCCTTGCAGTAATCCACGACGAACTCGACGAGGGCGAGGTTGGATCTCGTGCTCTCGGTCTCGAAGGAGACGAGCTTTTCGAGCAGGCCGATCGTGGAGGCCAGCAGCCTGTCGGGCGCAGCCGCGGCGGCGCCGTGCCGCGGAGCCGCGATCCCGGGCCGGTGATGTCCCCCATCCAAGCTTTCCATCGCGGTCTCCACCTCCCCGCGGCTCGCCCTTCTCACGTCCTGCTCCTGCTCTAACAGGCGGCGCGCAGCATCGAAAGGGCACGCGGTCCAGGACCGCACGCCCCTTCGGCCGCTGGAACTGGCAGGAAAGCGCGGCGTTCATGTGTCGGTGACGGAAACATGAGTGCGGGACCCCTATGGACGAGCCACGGCATCGGTCGACCGCGACGCGCGGCTTCGCGTCCATGGACCTCGAAAAGCGGCGGGCGATCGCGCGCAAGGGTGGCGAGAGCGTGCCGAACGAAAAGCGGAGCTTTTCCCAGGACCCGGAACTGGCCGCCAAGGCCGGCCGGAAGGGCGGGCGCAGCGTCGATCCGGAAAAGCGCAGCTTCTCGCAGAACCACCTGCTGGCCGCCCGCGCCGGCCGGAAGGGCGGTCATGCGTCGCATTCGCCGGTCGAGCCTGCCGAGGACGCCTGAGGCCGGGCTGCGGTGACGATCGGCAGCCGGGCCTGGTCGCCGCGTTGCGCTCATGATGACGGCCTATCGGCGTCAGCCTGGCGATGTCGCCGGCGAGGGGTTTGGGTCCGCAGTCCACGCGGGACAGTCGGGCCGGCAGTCGGGGCATAGGCCAAGGCCCTCGACCAAAGTCACCGCCTGACCCTCGGCCGCCAGATGCCCGGCGCGGTCGAGCCAGCGCAGGCAACGGCCGGGGTTGCCATGGTCGAGCCACACGTGGCGGCCCGGCCGCAAGGCTCGCAGGACGACCGCGGCCGCCTCGGCGGGCGACAGGTCGGCGGCGACGGGCAGCTTGGCGGCTTCGCGCCGGGCGTACCCCACCAGCACCGGCGCGATGCCCGACCCGTGGAAGACGATGTCGGCATCCTGCAGCGCCTTGATGGCCTGTAGCGTGATGCCGTCCGCCGTCCCGCGGCCCGCCCCCACCAGCGCGAGCTGCGTGTCTGCGACGCCCGCGCTTTCCGCGAGCGCCGCGGACAGGCAGGCCTCGCGGTCCGCCGCCGTCGGGGCGCTGTCGGTCGTGGCCAGCGCCCGGTCTGCGAAGATCTCCCAGAAGCGCCGGCGGGCCCGGAACGGCAGGGCGCGGGCCTGGACGGCCGCCCGCCAGTCCCGGGCCGCCTCGGCCCAGGCCCGCAGGCCCTGCGGCAGCAGCGCCTCGATCCGGGCGCGGATGGCCTGCCCGAACACCGGCGCCGCGCCGTCCGTCGAGATGCCGATGACCAGCGGCGAGCGGCTCACCACCGTGCCGAACTGGAAGTCGCAGAAGGCGGGCTTGTCGATGACGTTGACCGGCACGCCGGCCCGGACCGCGGCTTCCCGGAAGCGTCCCGCCTCCGCCTCGTCCTCGATCGCGCCGAGCGCGAGGGCGGCGCCGACGAGATCGCCCGCGGCCCAGGGCCTGCGATGGATGGCGATGGGGCCGCCGGGCGGCGCCTCGGCCAGCGCCACGAGCTCCTCGTCGGGCTCGGCCGCATAGACGTCGACCCGTGCGCCCGCCGCCGACAGGAGCTCGGCCTTCCACACCGCCGGCGCGGTGCCGCCCGCCAGGGCCACGCGCCGCCCGTGCAGCTTGAAGAAGACCGGCAGCGTCGCCAGCGGCTCCATCCGGACCGGGATTTGCCGCGCGCGCGCCATGCTGGACCCTTTCGCCCCGAGGCGCTCAGCCCTGCGAGCGGGTCGGGGCCGTGACGGGATCGGTCTCGATCAGGGCGAACAGGATGTGGTCCTGCCACATGCCGTTGATCCGCAGATAGGACCGCGCAAAGCCCTCCCGCTTGAAGCCCGTGCTGACGAGCACGCGGATGGAAGCCTCGTTGTGCTGCAGGCAGGCGGCCTCCAGCCGGTGCAGGCGCAGCGAGCCGAACGAGAACCGCGCCGCCGCCCGCACGGCGCGGCTCATGTAACCGCGCCCGGCGAAAGGCTCGCCCATCCAGTAGCCGAGTGTCGCGGTCTGCGAGACCCCGCGCCGCACCTGCCCGACCGTGAGGCCGCCGACCAGCGTCTCGTCGTCGCGGAAGATGAGGAACGGGTAGGCCTCGTCGCCCTCCATCTCCTCGGCATTGGCGCGCAGGCGGCGGCGGAAGGCGGCGCGCGTGAGGTCGTCGGCCGGCCAGATCGGCTCCCAGGCGCTCAGGAAGGCGCGGCTGCGCTCGCGGAGCTGGCTCCATTCCTCGAAGTCGCGCGGCTCGGCCGGGCGCAGGAACACGCCCTCGCCCCGCACGAAGGTCGCCGCCTCCGTCGAGGAGCCGAGGCGGAAGAGAGCCATCAGGCCGCCCGGGCCGAGCGCCGCAGCCGCGCTGCGACCTGATCGGGCGTGGGCACGCCGCGGCGCGGACCGACGGAGGCGACGGTCGGGGCGGTGGCGAGCAGCGCCGCGCCCGCCCGGCGGGCCTCGGCGACCCCGATGGCGTCGATGCGGGCGATCACCTCCTCTCGCCCGATGGTGCGGCCGAAGGCGAGGTGCTGGCGGGCGATCTGCTCGGCCCGGGCGCTGGAGGACTCGAGCGCGACCAGCACCGAGACCTTGAGCTGCGCCTTGGCGCGCTCGACCTCGGCCTCGGTGAGCGTCTCGGTGGCTTCGGTTAGGCAGTCGAGCGACACCGCAGCCAGGTCCTTGAGGTTCTTGCCCCCGGTCGCGGCATAGAACCCGAACAGGCCCGTGTCGGCGTAGGCCCAATCGAAGCTGTAGATGGAATAGGCCAGCCCGCGTCTTTCCCGGACCTCCTGGAACAGCCGGGACGACATGCCCCCGCCGGCCGCGTGGGAGAATACGTGGGCGGCGTAGTGCCCGGGATCGTGGAAGGACGGGCCCTCGAAGGCGATCGCGAGATGGGCCTGTTCGAGCTTGCGGGAGACGTGCATCGCCCCGCCCCGATAGGCCGCCGCCAGCATCGGGGGCGGAACCGCAGCGGCGAGATCTCCGAAGCGGGCGGCCGCCTCGTCCACGATCCGGGCCGGCTCGAGCGAGCCCGCCGCCCCGACGATCATGGCGCCGGGCGTGTAGTGGGTGGAGAGATAGCCCGCGATCGCCGAGCGGTCGAAGCGCGACACGCCCTCGGGCGTGCCCAGGATGGGGCGGCCGATCGGCTGGTCCGGGTAGGCGGTGGCGGTGAGGAGCTCGAAGACGAGGTCGTCCGGCGTGTCGTCGACGGCGCCGATCTCCTGCAGCACGACGTCCTTCTCCCGCTCGAGCTCGATCGGGTCGAAGACGCTGTCGGTCAGGATGTCGGAGAGAATGTCGAGCGCGAGGCCGGTGTCGGCGGCAAGCACGCGGGCGTAATAGGCCGTCTGCTCGGTCGAGGTCGCGGCGTTGAGGTCGCCACCCGCGGCCTCGATCTCCTCGGCGATGCGGATCGCGGACCGACGGCGCGTTCCCTTGAACGCCATGTGTTCCAGGAGATGCGACAGCCCATGCTCGCCGAGCGTCTCGTGCCGCGAGCCCGCCCCGATCCAGATGCCGAGGGAGGTGGTCTCGAGATGCGGCATGCTGTCGGTCACGACCCGCAAGCCGTTGGGCAGGGTCGTCACGTCGACGCTCATGCGGGCACGCTGACGCTGCGCGCGCGGCTGCGGATGAGGCGCTCGACCGCGCGGGCGTCGTTCGGCACCGGCGTGATCCGCTCGGGGCGGTCGAGCAGGTCGGCCAGATGCGGGGGCAGGGCGGGACGCAGCCCGGTCGCCCGCTCGACCGCATCGGGGAACTTCGCCGGGTGGGCGGTGCCGAGCGCCACGACGGGGGTCGAAGGATCGTGGCGGAGCGCCGTGCGGGCCGCCGCGACCCCCACGGCCGTGTGCGGGTCGAGCACGTAGCCCGCCTCCCGGAAGGTCCGGGCCATCTCGGCCTGCGTGCCCTCCTCGTCGACGCGCCGGCTATCGAAGGTAGCGCGGATCCGGGCCAGCGGCGCCTCCTCCAGCGCAAAGGCACCGCCCTGCGACAGGCGGCCCATCAGGCCACGCACCGCGCCCGCATCGCGCTCGTGCGCATCGAACAGGAGCCGCTCGAAATTGGACGAGATCTGGATGTCCATGGAGGGAGACTGCGTCGGCAGGACGGTTTCGATGGCGTAGCGGCCGGTCCTCAGGCATCGGTCCAGGATGTCGTTGGCGTTGGTGGCCACGATCAGGCGCCCCGTCGGCAGACCCATCGCCTTGGCATAGAACCCGGCCAGCACGTCGCCGAAATTGCCGGTCGGCACCGCGAAAGACACCGGCCGATGCGGGGCCCCGAGCGCCGCGCCCGCGACAAAGAAGTAGGTGATCTGGGCCACGATGCGCGCCCAGTTGATCGAGTTCACCCCCGACAGGCCGACCTCGTCCCGGAACGCGAGATGGTTGAACAGGGCTTTGACGATGGCCTGGCAGTCGTCGAACGTCCCCTCCAGCGCGAGCGCGTGGACGTTGTCCTCCGGCACCCCGGTCATCTGGCGGCGCTGCACCTCCGACACCCGGCCATGCGGGTAGAGGATGAAGACGTCGACGTTCTCGAGGCCCCGGAAGGCGTCGATGGCCGCCGCGCCCGTGTCGCCCGAGGTCGCCCCCACGATGGTGGCGCGCCGGCCGTACGCGCGGAGCGTCTCGTCCATCATGCGGCCCAGGAGCTGCATCGCGACGTCCTTGAACGCCAGCGTGCGGCCGTGAAAGAGCTCCAGCACGAACAGGTTGCGGTCGATCTGCACCAGCGGGGTGACGGCGGGGTGGTCGAAGGTGGCGTAGGCCTCGTCGATCATGCGGCGCAGCACGGGCGCGTCGAAGGCCTCCGCGGCGTAGGGCGCGATCACGGCCTTCGCCACCTCCGCGAAGGGCCGTCCCGCAAAGCCGGCCATCGCGGCATCGGACAGGACCGGGATCGCGGCCGGCACGTAGAGGCCGCCGTCCCGCGCCAAGCCCTCCAGCAGGGCGGTCGCGAAGTCGGCATCGGCGGCTTGCCCGCGGGTCGACTGGTAGTTCAACAACGCCTTCCCCGTCCGGCCCGGTCGGGTCTGCCCGGACCATCGTCCCATCGTTCTAGCATGATTGCCCGCCCGCCACCTAGGCGGGGCGTGCCGGGCCGGACCATCGCCGCCACAGGGC
>CAXUMV010000096.1:0-1374 GCA_964252065.1 uncultured Lichenihabitans sp. | reverse complement strand
CATAGACGGCGACCACCGCGACCGCGAGGCCGAACCAGGTCAGCGCGTAGGACAGGTGGTTGTTGGGAACGGCGAGCACCGTCTCCCCGCCCTGCGGCAAACCGCCCGGCAGGGCGGCCGCGTCCTGGTCGATGGTGAAGGGCGCGACGGCGCCGAGCTCCAGGGCCGCGGCGATCGAGGCCGGATCGCGGGTGAACCAGAGGCGGTCCTGCGGCTGGTCGGCAGGCGTGAAGGGGTTGCGGCTCTCGGGCTCGCGCATCAGCCCGGTGATGGTCACCTCGCCCGCGACCTGCCCGGCTAAGCGCGTCGCGGGCTCCAGCCGGTCCTCCGGCACGAAGCCGCGATTGACGATCACCGTGCCTCCGGATGCGAGCCGGAAAGGCGTGAGGATGAGGTCGCCGAGCCCGCTGTAGCGCCCGCGCGGCTCCGCGAGCGGCCGGAACACGCGAGCCTCCCTGTCGTGGCTGAACGATCCCGTGAGGGTAACGTGCCGGTAGGCGTAGTCGGCCGGATCGAGGCGCGACCATTCGGCCGGCGGAGGCAGCGGGACCGGGGCCCTCGTGGTGCGCTGCTCGATCGTGTCGAGCAGGGCCGTCTTCCAGGCGAGGCGGCGCAACTGCCACGTCCCGAGCCCCGACAGGACCAGCACCGCCACGAGGCAGCCAAGCGTCGGCCAAAGCAGGCCGCCCCGCGGGCGGGCGGGCGCGGGCGCGCCCGCGAGGCTGGAGGCCGTCACGGGGCGAGGCGGCCCTGCTCGGCCTTCATGAGGTATTGCTGGGCGATCAGGACGCCCTTCAGGGGCCGCAGAGGACCGATGCAGAGCAGCAGCGTCAAGGGCAGGAAGATCACGACGTCGACCCAGACCGGCGGCTCGTAGGCGACCTCGATCAGGAGCGCCAAGCCGGCGATGATGGCCCCGGCCACGAGCGAAACGAAGAAGGCCGGGCCGTCGCCGGCATCGGCGAACTCGTAGGACAGGCCGCACGCCTCGCACGAGGGCGCGACCGTCAGGAAGGCGGAGAACAGCCGTCCCTGACCGCAGCGCGGGCAGCGGCCCGCAAGGCCCGTCGACACGGGGGAGAGCGGCGGATAGTCCGGTTCCGCGCTCATCCGGCGTGCGGCAGGGGCCTCAGCCCGCCGCCCCTTCCATCGCGGCGCCCCACGAGCCCCAGACATAGATGCAGGCGAAGAGGAAGAGCCACACCACGTCGACGAAGTGCCAGTACCAGGCGGCGAACTCGAAGCCGAGGTGCTGGCGCGCGGTGAACTGCCCGACGACCGTGCGGATGAGGCATACCAGCAGGAAGATGGTGCCGATCAGCACATGGAAGCCGTGGAAGCCGGTCGCCATGAAGAAGGTCGCGCCGAAGATGT
>CAXUMV010000095.1:0-10206 GCA_964252065.1 uncultured Lichenihabitans sp. | reverse complement strand
TGAGCGACGAGGCCCAGGTGGTGCGGGTCCCGTTCTGCGTGACCCATGTCCGCGAGGAGCCCCGGACGTTGCTGGCGCTGAAGGACAGAGACGGGGAGTGCGAGCTCGCCGTGTCGACCCGCGGCCTGTTCTGGGCAACGCCCGCGGACGGCGCCTCGGCGGCGGTGCCCCTCACGGTCTGCCAGTGGGGCGACCTCGCCATTGTGATCGAAGCCGGACGAGCGACGCTCCATCTCGACCGCGCCGACGCCGGACCGGCGACGGCCTTCGCGGCCTCGGGCGAGGTCGCCGTGATGCTGGGGCGGGGTTTTCCCGGCCCCGGGCCGAGCATCGGAGCGAACGCCCGGTTCGAGGGACCCGCGGCCTTCCGCGCAAACGGCGCGGTCGAGACGCTGCTGTGCCGGTTCGACTTCGCCCGGGCCTTTGCGGGTCGCCACATGGTGGCGGCCGAGGGCGCGCCGGTGCGGGGCACCTTCGTCAACCATCCCACCCGGCGGATGCTCGGCCGCCGTCATCCCGATGTCCTGGCCGGGTTCAGCGACGGCGATGCCTCGGCCTATGCCGCGATCCACGTCCACGAATACGACCTCACCGACGCCGCCTGGCCCGAGACCGTCCAGCTTGCCGTCCCGCAGGACGTCCCGAGCGGGGTCTACGCGGTGGAGGTGCGGTCGGACGACGGCAGCCGCCTGCGGCTTCCCTTCGTGGTCCGGCCGCCGGTCGGCCGCGAGAACGATATTGTCTACCTCCTGCCGACCAACACCTATCTGGCCTATGCGAACGAGCGGCTGGCCTTCGGCGACCGCGCCGAGGCGCTCGCAAGCGAGGTCGGCGGCGTCGCGCTGTCCGATCTCGACCGGGCCCTCGAGGCCGAGCCGCGGCTGGGGGCCTCGCTCTATGACCGGCACGCGGACGGCTCGGGCGTCTCGATCTCCTCCCGCCGCCGCCCGATCCTCAACTTCTCGCCCGACTACACGGCCTGGTGGTGCACCGCGGCCCCGCGCCATTTCCTGGCCGACCTCAACATCCCCGCCTGGCTCGACCATGGCGGGACCGGCTACGACGTCGTGACGGACGAGGACGTCCACCGCGAGGGGATCGGGCTCCTGAGCCGGTATCGCGTGCTGATCACCGGCACGCATCCCGAATACATGTCGACCGCCATGATGGCCGCCTTCCACGCCTTCAAGGAGGCCGGCCGGCACATGTACCTGGGCGCCAACGGCTTCTACTGGGTCACCGGCTACGATCCGGAGGACCATGCGGTGGTCGAGTCCCGCCGCGGCTACGCCGGGACGCGCAACTGGACCTCCCACCCCCTCGAGCTCCGCATGGCGACCACGGGCGAGACGGGCGGGCTCTGGCGCCATCGCGGCCTTGCGCCGCAGCAGCTCACCGGCATCGGCTTCGTGGCCGTCGGCTTCACCCAAGGCTCGGGCTATGCCCGCACGCCCGCCTCCTACGAGGCCCGGCACGCCGATCTCTTTGCCGGCATCCCGGAAGACGTCATCGGGGAGTTCGGCGACATCCTGGGCGGGGCCGCGGGGGACGAGCTCGACGCGACCGATCCCGTCATGGGCACGCCCGCCTCGACCGTGGTGCTGGCCGCGTCCCGGCACGGACGCACCTATCTCCCCGTCATCGAGGACCAGCTCGAGATCCAGAACAATATGGGCGGCGAGTTCAATGCCGCCGTGCGCTCCGAGATCACGATCACCGACTGGAGCGCCGGCGGGCGGACCTTTGCGGCCGGCGCCATCAATTGGTGCGGCAGCCTCGCCCATAACGGCTTCGACAACCCCATCGCCCGGCTCGCGACGAACGTCTTGCGGAGCTTCCTTGGACGCTGAGCCGTGACCACGCCGATCCTGCGGACCACCGGCCTCTGCAAGCGGTTCGGCGCCATCGAAGCCCTCAAGGGCATCGACTTCGAGGTCTTCGCCGGCGAGATCGTGGCGCTGGTCGGCGACAACGGGGCGGGCAAGAGCACGCTGACCAAGATCCTGGTCGGGGCCTACCCGCCCGACGAGGGCACCATTGCGTTTCTCGACAGGCCGGTCGCCTTCGCCAACCCGGGCGAGGCGCGCGACGCGGGCCTGGAGATCGTCTTCCAGGATCTCGCCCTCGCGCCCGACCTCGAGCCGGCCGAGAACTTCTTCCTCGGGCGGGAGCTGTACCGGGCGGGGCCGCTGGGCCGCGCGCTCGGCCTGCTCGATCGCACCGCGATGCGGCAGCAGATGCGCGAGGCGCTGACCTCCCTCGGGGTGAGCCTCAGGAGCGAGACCGGCCGCGTCGGCGATCTTTCCGGCGGCCAGCAACAGGGCATCGCGGTCGCTCGGGCCGCCCATTGGGCCTCGAGGGTGCTGTTCCTCGACGAGCCGACCGCCGCCCTGGGGGTCAGGCAGCGCAAGGGCGTGCAGGATCTCGTTCGGCGCGTCAGCCAGCGCGGGCTGGGCGTCGTCCTCGTCAGCCACGACCTGCCCGAGGTGGTCGAGATCGCCGACCGCATCCACGTCCTGCGCCGCGGCGAGACCGCCCATATCTTCCGGCACGGCGAGATCGACATCACCCGGCTCGTCGCCGCCATCACCGGAGCCTACTGAGCCATGCAGGCGACGGCTCTTCTGACCACGGCGTTCCGCAGCAAGAGCAAGCGGCTGAACGGGCTGATGCTGGCCGCGGTGCTGCTGGGGCTGATCGCGATCTTCGCGACCCTCAATCCCCGGGCGGTGATGACCTCCTACAATGTCCGCAACATCGTCGGGGACGCCTCGACCCTCCTGATCATCGCGGTGGGCATGACCTTCGTGGTGGCCACCGCCGGCATCGACCTGTCGGTCGGATCGGTGCTGGTCTTCTCCCAGGTCGCCGGGGCGAAGACCATGGTCCTGCTGGGCGGGCACGGCACTGGCGCCTCGATCTGCGGGGCGGCGGTCGGCATCCTGGCCGGCGCCGCGTGGGGCTACGTCAACGGCCTGATGGTGTCCCGGCTGCGCATCCCCCCGCTGATCGCGACGCTGGGCACCCTGGGCATGGCGGGTGGGGCCGCGCTGCTGATCACGGACGGCATCAACATCCGCTCCGGCATTCCCGACGAGCTGACCCTCGGCCTGGGATCGGGCGTCATCCTCGGCATCGTGCCCTACGTGGCGGTCGTCGCCTTCGTGGTGGTCGTCGTCGCCTCGCTCGTGCTGAGCGAGACCCGGTTCGGCCTGCACGTGCTGGGTGTCGGCTCGAACTTCGCCGCCATGCAGCGGACCGGCATCGATGTCCGCCGCATCCAGCGGACCGTCTACCTGATCTCCGGCGCCTGCGCGGGCCTGGGGGCCATCGTGGATCTCGCCCGGTTCGGCACGACGACCGTCGGAGCCCACTCCACCACGAGCCTCGAGGGCATCGCGGCCGTGGTGATCGGCGGCACCAGCCTGTTCGGCGGCGTCGCCTCGATCATCGGCGCCATGATCGGGGTGTTCATCCCCGCGGTCCTGCGCAACGGCTTCGTTATCGTGGGCATCCCCTCGTTCTGGCAGCAGATCACCGTCGGGATGATCCTGGTCGGGGCCGTCTACCTCGACCAGCTGCGCCGGCGCTGATGCGCTCATGCATCGAGCCGGACCTATCTTGCGTCCGTCATCGCGAGGCGCGTCAGCGACGTGGCGATCCAAGCCGCGGTGACGATGCCCGACCATGGATCGCTTCGCTACGCTTGCGAAGACGACACGGACGTGGAGGCACCGGTCGTTCTCAACGCAGCGTGGTATGACGCGTCCGGCCCCGCGCCGCATACGCCTCACCCCTGGACACGCCTGCTCCTCGAATGTAGATTGGATACAGCAGATAATCGCGGCTGGGGCCGAGCATCATGACCGACTGGACAGGCGTCTTTCCCGCCGTCACGACGAAGATGACCCGGGACGGTCGCCTCGATCTCGAGGCGACGCAGGCGAGCCTCGACCGCCTCGTCCTCAACGGGGTCTCGGGCGTAATCGTGCTGCCGATGCTGGGCGAGAACGCTTCGCTCACCGCGGCGGAGCGGGAAACCGTGATCCGCGCCGCGGTCGAGGCCGTGCGGGGCCGGGTGCCGGTCCTGTCGGGCCTCGCGGAGATCACGCTCGAGACCGCGAAGGAGCATGCCCGAGACTACCAGCGTTTCGGCGCCGAGGGGCTCATGGTGTTCCCGAGCCTGGGCTACAGGACCGACCCCCGGGAGACCGTGGACTGGTACCGCGGCATCGGCGGCGCCTCGTCCTTGCCGATCATGATCTACAACAACCCGATCGCCTACGGGGTCGATGTCACGCCCGCGATGCTGAACGAGCTGGCCGATGTCCCCACGATCGTCTGCGTCAAGGAGGAGACCGGCGACATCCGCCGCGTCACCGACACCTTCATCGCCTGCGGCGAGCGGTTCGGCGTGTTCTGCGGCGTCGACGATCTGATCGTCGAGAGCTGCGCGCTGGGCGTCACGGGCTGGGTGTCGGGCATGACCAACGCCTGGCCGGCCGAGTGCGTCGAGATCTTCGACCTTTGCTTGAGCGGCCGATACGCGGAGGCGCGCACGCTGTACCGCATCCTGACGCCGTCCTTCCATCTCGATACCCACGTCAAGCTGGTGCAGTACATCAAGCTCGCCGAGCATCTGGTCTACGGGGCTCCCGAGTGGACGCGCGCGCCGCGCCTGCCTCTTGTGGGCGAGGAGCGCGCGTTCGTGTCCGGCACCGTGCAGGCCGCGATCGGCGCGCTGGCGCGCCGGTCACGACTCTCGGCCGCCTGAGCCGGCGCGGGGCGTCCACGAATTTCAGCAAAAGAGGAATGGACGCAGGCGCACCGCGCAGGCAGGATGCAAGTCAAACATCTCTGAAGAGAGCGATAATGTCCGACGGTCCGATCATCAAGCGACAGACGGTTGCGGCGTCGGTGGCGGACGTCATCCGCCGTCGGATCATCGGCGGGGAATATGTCGGGGGTGAGCAGATCAGGCAGGAAGCCGTCGCGGCTCAGCTCGACGTCAGCCGAATCCCGGTGCGCGAGGCGCTGCTGCAGCTCGAATCCGAGGGGCTCGTCAACATCCACACCCATCGGGGCGCCATGGTGGTGGCCCTCACGCTGGACGATGCCATCGATCTCTTCGAAGCCCGCCTGATCTTCGAGCCGGCGCTGCTCGCGCTCGGGGTGGCCGGAGCCATGCCGGCCGACGTGGCGGCCGTGAAAGCGGCGCTTGCGGACTATACCAAGGCCGTCAAGACCGGCGCCGCCCCGGAGGTCCTGAGCCAGCTGAACTGGACCTTCCACACGGCGACCTGCCGGCCGGCCAAGAGGCCCCGCATGCTCGCCGCGCTGCATTCCCTCTACACGGGCGCCGACCGTTACCTGCGGCTGCAGATCGCGCGGCCCGACGCCAAGCGACGCGCCCTCGAGGACCATCAGGCGCTCTACCAGGCCTTTGTGGAGAGGGACGGTCCGCTGGCCGAGACGCTGATCCGTGAGCATATCGGCAACGCCTACAAGGACGTCCTCGAAGGGCTGAGGGGGGACAATCCCAAGCAGCAGGCCCCGGCCCCCGCCGAGCGCACCCGCAAGCGCGTGACGGCCGCGGCCTAGGACGGGATGGCGCGCGGGGCGCTTGATTCCAGGCTGCATCGAAGAAACCGGCGCCCGACAGCCCATGTCGTCTTCGCGCAGCGACCCGTGTGCCGGAGCGCGCGGCCGCCGCAAAAATCGCCAGGGCGCCGACGCGCCTTGCGATGACGAACCAGGCGGGTTTCGAATCGGTGCGGGAGGCGTATGAGACACGAGGGTCCGGCGTCCCCGATCGTTCGTGGATGCCGGGCGGACGCGCGGGACCCGCGAACAACGAAGCGCCTTGCCAATGACGCATAGAGCCGGTCGTCGGCCACCAGGGGGAATCGTGCGCAGGTCCGGCCGGCCGTGACGGAACCCTCGTCGACCCTGCCGGTCGCGGTGATCGGGGCCGGGTTTAGCGGCACCATGGCGGCGCTGCACCTGCTGCCCCGGCTCGGCTCGCGGTCCATCCTGCTCTGCGAGCGCGGCGAGCGCTTCGCCCGTGGCATCGCGTACGGCACCGACGACCCCGGCCACCTGCTCAACGTGCGCGCCGCCAACATGAGCGCCTATCCCGGGCAGCCGGACCATTTCCTCGACTGGCTCGCGCGTGCCGAGGCGGTGCGGCCCGAGCAGGTCTATGCCACCGCGGCCGGCACCTTCGTGTCGCGCGACCTCTACGGCCGGTATCTGGCGAGCCTCCTGAACGAGGCCGTGGCGGGGCGGGAGGGCGCCTCCCGGCTCATCCTGGTGCCCGACGAAGCCGTGGACCTCGTCCCCGCGGCGGACGGCTATCGCCTGACCCTGGCGGGCGGCCTCGAACACAGGGTCTCGGGCGTCGTGCTGGCGGCCGGCAATCTCCTGCCGGCCGGCGGACCGGCGGAGCCCTACGTCGCCAACCCGTGGGCCGCGAGCTTCACGGACGGGCTGCTCCAGGGGGAGCCGGTCGTCGTCGTCGGCAGCGGGCTCACCATGGTGGACATCGCGTTGCACCTGCGGCGTGCGGGTTTCGCGGGCCCGCTCGTTGCGGTGTCGCGCCGCGGGCTGCGGCCCCACACCCATGCAGCGACGGCCCGCCGGCCGACGCCTTCCTTCACGGACCGCGAATGCGCCTCGCCCGCGCTCCTGCTGCGGCGCCTCCGGCAGGAAGTCGCGGCGGCCGCCGGCGAGGGCGCCACCTGGCGCGAGGTCGTGGACAGCCTCCGCCCGATCACGTCCCGGCTCTGGCGCGGGTTCTCCCCCGACCGGCAGGACAGCTTCCTGCGCCACGCCCGGCCCTGGTGGGACATCCACCGCCACCGCACGGCTCCGCCGGTGGGCGAGGCCGTGGAGGCCATGATCGCCTCGGGCTTCCTGACGATCCGGGCCGGGCACGTGGTCGACCTCGCGGTCGGGGAGCGAGCCGTCGAGGTCACCATCCGGCCGCGCGGCGCGACGGCCACGGCCACCATCGTGGCCCAGCGCGTGATCGACGCCTCGGGCAGCCGCGCGCCGGACCGCTGCGGCAACCCGTTCATCGAACGGCTGATCGGCCGCGGGCTCGTGCGCCTGGATCGCCACCGGCTCGGCCTGGACCAGACCGACGATCTCGCCATGGTGGGCGCCTCCGGCGACCGCACGCGCAGGCTCTGGGCCCTGGGGCCGCTCGGCACGGGCGCCTTCTGGGAGTGCGTCGCGGTCCCCGACATCCGCCAGCAGGCCGTCCAAGTGGCGGCCACGATCGCGGACGCGCTCGCCGCTCCCTGAGGAGCCGGCCCGCATGGTCGCCGATTGGCGAGAAGCCGACGGTCGACGTCTAGAGCCCGGAGAACCAAGCTGCACAGCAAGAAAGACCGGCGTTGAACCCCCATGTCGTCTTCGCGACCGCAGCGAAGCGATCCATCGCGCCTCGCGATCACGGGTAGGTCGGAACACTCGACGATTTCAGTGTGGCTGGGAGACCTGGATTCCTACTAGCCCTTTCAAACGACCGGCGCTAACTTCCTGATCTCTCTCCAACTTGTTGCAATGTTTGGCGAATTAGGCTTCAGTGGTGAGCACGAAACTGTGCACAAATTTGTGCACAAACCACCTGTGATGCCCATGCAGCTCCCTAAAAATATCGTCCGGCGCGGCAACGTCATCTGGCTTTGGGCGCGGGTTCCGACCGACGTCAGGCAAGCCTACGGCCGCGAGTTCGTTCGCGAGCCGATCCGACATCGAGCCGCCGATGAGGCTGTCGCCATCGGCCTTCAACGGCTGTCGCAGGTGCACGCCGAGTGGAACGCGATCCGACATCGCGGCAAACTGACACACAACAAGCGTGATGAGCTGGCGGCCGAGTTCGGCGACATGCAGGCGGCCTATGAAGCTCACTCCCGCGAACAGGTTCCCGGCGCACGTCTCGCGCAGCACGCTCAAGCGATCGTCGATAGCCTTACCCCGGAAGACGTGCTGCGCCCTGGTGCTGTCGATTGGCTGCCGATCGCAGGCACGGCCGAGTCTGAGAGCGATCGACGCGAGAAGCTCGAAGCTGCCCTGCAATGGAGCGTCAGCAGCGGAGAGACCGGCTTAGTCCAGGTGGAAGCTGACGCGCTGATCGAGCGCGAGCACCTGGACGTCCCTAAGGGCAGTGAGCCGTATCTCGAGCTTTGTGGTGCCCTGGCACGGGCCTGGATCGCTGCCCTTAAGGATGACCGGCCGCGCCGCATCGAACAGCCCTTGAAATCCGCACCCATTGTCGCCGATCCCCCGCCCGCCGTTCAGGACGCCGACGATGCCGTCATGCGGCAGTTCGCCATGTTCGAGCGCGCAAACCCCCGGGGCGTGAAGCCGGCCACCCTGGCTTTCATGCGGCCTTGCGTTCAGCATTTCGCCGACAGCCTGCCGAAGGGCTTGCCGGCCTCGGGCATCACCCGCAAGACCGTCAACGTGTGGCACGATCTCCTCCGCGCTACGCCGGTCAAGGCGGCCGAGAGCACCGCATTTCGGGGCAAGACCCCGGCCGAGGTCGTCGAGCTGAACAGCTCGCTTGGTAAGCCCGTGCTGAGCCGGAAGACCATCAACAAATATCTCACCGCGCTTAGCGCGTTTTGCAAATGGCTGGTCGCTCGCGGGGTGATCGAGAGCAACCCGTGCACTGGTCTGTTCGATCGGATCGATAAGAGTACCAAGCCTGTCCGGCCCTTCACGCCCGAGGAGCTTCGCGCGCTGTTCTCCTCGCCGCTCTATGGTGGTCATGCGGGGATCGGCAAGGAACACGTCCCGGGCTCGCAACGGGCGATCGGCTGGCGCCGTTGGCTTCCCCTTCTCGCCCGATGCACCGGTGCCCGGCTTGGCGAACTTGCGCAGCTCCTGGTGGCCGACGTTCGCGAGGAGCGCGGGATCTGGATCATCCATGTCACGAATGAGGGTGACGCGGCCAAGAGCCTGAAAAATCGGACCTCCGATCGCATTATCCCCGTGCATCGCGACCTTGTGTCTCTCGGCTTCTTGCGATTTGTCCAAGAGCAGCGCGACCGTGGCGAGCTGAGACTGTTCCCCGACGTCGAGCCTGACATTCGCGGGCAAATGTCGGGGAACGTCTCTCGATGGTTCAATCGGTACTTTCAGAAGATCGGTCTCAAAGGCGACAAGACACTCGCCTTTCATAGCTTGCGCCACTCGATGGCGGATGAGTTCCGACGTGCGGGTTACATGGATGTCCAGTTCGGCTTCTTACTAGGCCATGCCGATCAGTCAACGACCATGACACGAGGCTATGGCAGCTTGCGCGAGGGTGACCTTGCCTTGCGTGTCGAGATGATGAACCGCCTTTCATTTCCGGAAATCCAGGATTTATTGAGAAAAATGTCAGATTAAGCGTCAACGACAGATTGACAATTAGTCAGTGAGTTTTGAGGTAACCAGAAAAAGAATTACAATATTCTAAGTCGACCTTGGGATATTGATTTGTCATCCGGTTTTGTCTCCTCGTTTCGAAAGCTGTTCGGCGCTTCTGAACAGAAACAGGTGACGTCGAGCCTCGCCAGTCCCGACCTCTTCACGCTTGGTCTATTCGGCAGCGTTCCCGTGGCCTCGGGCGTCGTGGTCACTCCGCAGACCGCCATGCGCTGCACGGCCGTCCGCTGCGCCGTGCAGGCCATCGCCGAGGCGATCGGCCAGCTCCCCGTCCACGTCTACACGATGGCGCCGGACGGCTCCCGCTCGCGCGACAGGGGCAGCCCAGTGGCGTCGCTGCTGAACGGCGCCGCCAACGACTGGACGCCCTCGAATGAGTTCCGTGAGGATCTCACGCGCGACGCGCTGCTGTACGGGAACGGCTACGCATTCATCAACCGCGTCGAGAGCGGTCGCGTCGTCGAGCTGACGCGACTACGGCCCTCCGCCGTCTCCGTCACGGCCGACCTCAACACGGGCGAGCTGACCTACAGGGCGGACCTCGGCGCCGGCCAGACGATCATTCCCCGCGAGAACGTCTTGCACATTCGATCGCCCCTGGTCGACGTCTTCAGCGAGAGCACGATCCATCAGGCCAAAGAGGCGATCGGCCTCGCCCTGGTCATGGAAGGTCACGCGGCCCGGCTGTTCGGCCGTGGCGCCCGTCCCTCCGGCCTGATCAGCTTTCCGAGCACGCTCACCCCTGAAGGCGCCGCGAACGCCAAG
>CAXUMV010000094.1:0-10245 GCA_964252065.1 uncultured Lichenihabitans sp. | reverse complement strand
AAATTCACCCTCGTCGGCGCCACGACGCGGGCCGGCCTGCTGACGACGCCGCTGCGCGACCGCTTCGGTATCCCGCTGCGGCTCAACTTCTACACGGTCCCCGAGCTGCAGACGATCGTCCGGCGCGGCGCGAGGGTCTTGGGGATCGGGGTGGCCGAGGACGGCGCCAACGAGATCGCGCGGCGCGCGCGGGGCACCCCCCGCATCGCCGGCCGCCTGCTTCGCCGCGTCCGCGATTTTGCGATCGTGGACGGCGAGCCGGTCATCACCCGGGCCATCGCGGACGGCGCGCTGCGGCTTCTCGATGTGGACGACGTCGGGCTCGACCAGATGGACCGGCGCTATCTCGACACGGTGTCGATCTCGTTCGGCGGAGGGCCGGTGGGCATCGAGACCATCGCGGCGGCGCTGTCCGAGCCGCGCGACGCCATCGAGGACATCATCGAGCCCTACCTCATCCAGCTCGGCTTCCTGCAGCGCACGCCGCGCGGACGGCTGCTGACGCCGCACGCCTTCCGGCACCTCGGCCTCGCAGTCCCGGCGACGGCCACGGCGCCGAACCAGTTCGGCCTGTTCGACGCGGGCGAAGACTGACGACTGCCGGCGTTGAGGTTCCCCGGGGTTCGTCATCGCGAAGCGCCTCAGCGCCGTGGCGATCCACGCGACGGTGGAGGAGCCCGACCCTGGATCGCTTCGCTGCGCTCGTGAAGACGACACCGGGCATTCGGGTACCTGTTCACGCCGATGCCGCTTGGTACGACTTGTCTGATGGAGAATGTGTGAGTCCGCATCGATGGCCGATCCGGGTCTACTACGAAGACACCGACTTCTCGGGGGTCGTCTACCACGCCGCCTATCTCAAGTTCCTCGAGCGGGGGCGGACGGAGTTCCTGCGGCATCTCGGCATCGACCAGAGCCGCCTGTTCGCCGCGGGCCACGCCTTTGCGGTGCGGTCCATGCGGCTCGATTTCCGTGCGGCCGCCCGGATGGACGATGGCCTCGACGTCGTCACGCGCGTCGAGGTGCTCGGGGGCGCGTCGATCGACATGCGCCAGACAGTCGAGCGGGGCGAGCATGTGGTCCTCACGGCGGCGGTCCGCCTCGGCCTCGTCGCGGCCGGCCGGGCGAGGCGCCTGCCGCCCGATCTCGCCGACCGGCTGCGCGCCGCCGTTTCGTGACGGCGCGGCCGGTTATCGTTTTGTTAACCCTAAGAGATGCTTACATCGGGGCGGCGGCGCGCCGTGGGAGGCAGGCCGGCGAGCCTAAGAAATGACCGAATTGGACGACAGGACACGGGACCGCGCCCGATCGACTGCCGAAGACAACAGGATGCCGACCCGATGACCCCTGCCGACGTTGCAGCGCCCGTGGGCGATATCTCCATCGTCGGCATGTTCTGGAATGCCCATCTCGTCGTCAAATGCGTGATGCTGGGCCTGTTGTTCTCGTCGGTCTGGTGCTGGGCCATCATCATCAACAAGCTCATCGTGTTCCGCACGATGCGCAAGGAGATGGACCGCTTCGAGCAGATCTTCTGGTCCGGCCAGTCGCTCGAGGAACTCTACACGACCTCGAGCCAGCGCGACACGCTCGGCATGGCGACGCTGTTCGTGGCCGCAATGCGGGAGTGGAAGCGCTCGTTCCAGAACGTCGGCGCCTCCTTCATGGGGCTGCATGCCCGGCTCGAGAAGGTGCTGGACGTGTCGATCGCCCGCGAGGTCGAGCGGCTCGAGTCCGGCCTCATCGTGCTGGCGACCGTCGCCTCCACGGCGCCCTTCGTCGGGCTGTTCGGCACGGTGTGGGGCATCATGACCTCGTTCCGGTCCATCGCGGCCTCCAAGAACACTTCGCTCGCGGTGATCGCGCCCGGCCTCGCCGAGGCGCTGCTGGCGACCGCCATCGGGCTGTTCGCCGCCATCCCGGCGCTGATCTTCTTCAACAACCTGCAGGGCGTCGTGGCCAAGAACCAGGCCCGCATGGAAAGCTTCGCCGACGAGTTCTCGTCCATCCTGTCGCGGCAGATCGACCAGCATGTCGGCGGCGAGCGCGACCGCGCCGCCTGATCGCCGCCGAGTTCTCACCAGGAGCGTGCACCCATGGGCATGCAGGTCGCGGCGGCGGGACGCAAGGGCGGACGGCGGCGGCGGGGCGTGCCCCGCTACGGCGCCATGGCCGAGATCAACATGACGCCGTTCATCGACGTCATGCTGGTGCTGCTGATCATCTTCATGGTCGCGGCGCCCCTGCTGGCCAGCGGCGTGCCGATCGACCTGCCGCAGACCGCGGCGGCCCCGCTCAACGTGGACGCCAAGCCCCTCAGCATCGCGGTCGACGAGAAGGGCGACATCTACGTGCTCGACCAGCCGGTGGGGATCGGCGAGCTCGCGGCGCGGCTGCAGGGCCTCGCCAAGGACGGCTTCGACGAGCGCATCTACGTGCGCGGCGCCAAGGCGGTGAACTATGGCCGCATCGCCGAGGTCATGTCGCTCGTGACCACGGCGGGCTACAAGAAGGTGGCGCTCGTCACCGAGCCGGACGAGAAGTGAGCCGGGCTTGGCGTTGAACTTCCGCTCTTCGAGGCCCGGCCTTGCGGTGTCGGCGCTGGTTCACGCCGGCGTGCTTGCGGCCACGCTGGTCGCCTTCTCGACTAGCGAGAAGTTCGACGACCTGCAGGAGACCGTGCCGGTCGAGGTGATCACCGACAACCAGTTCAACGAGATCATGAAGGGCGACAAGGCGGCCAAGGAGGTGCGCCCGGACGCGGCCGCGCCGCAGGACCAGGCGGCCGCCGCCGAGCCACCGCCTCCCCCGCCACCACCGCCCGAGCCGACCTCTCCTCCGCCGCCGCCGCCGCCGCCGCAGCAACAGGCCGAGCAGGAGCCCCCGCCGGCGCCGGTGCCCCCGCCCCGCCCGGCGGAGCCCGAGCCGGCCCCGACCCCACCCCCGCCGGTGCCGACCCCGCCCGTGCGCGAGGCCGAGGCCGAGCCCGTGCTTCCGAAACCCGTGCCGAAGCCGATCCCCAAGCCGCCGGTCGTACCCCGTCCGCAGGTGGTCAAGCACGACATCAAGCCCCCGCCCCCGCCCAAGCCGCACCCGGTGGAGAAGCCCAAGCCCGACATCCTCGCCAAGCTGATCACCGATCCGCCCCCCGAGGAGACGCCGGCCCCGAGCCCGAAACCCTCGCTCCGCAAGCCCAAGCCGCCGGCGCCCGTCGCGGCACCCACGCCGCCCGCGCCGGCCGAGGAGCGCAAGTTCGACCTGACCGACATCACCAAGCTGCTGCTCGGGCACGACTCGGCGCCCGCCAAGCCCGCCGGGGCGACGCCCAGCCGCGAGCTCAGCCACCTCGCCTCGCTCGGCTCGCCCACCGCGAGCGCGGCCAAGATGTCGCCGTCCTTCTGGGCGGGCCTCGACGGCTTGCTGGAGGACCAGTACCGCAGCTGCTGGAGCTATCTGGGGCTTTCGGGCGGCACCAAGTACATCCCCCAGGTGCGTGTGGTGTACGGCCTGGACGGCAGCCTCCAGGGCCAGCCGGTTCTGCTCAACCCACCCTCGGATCCCGCGCTGCAGAGCCTCGCCGACAGCGCGATGCGCGCCGTCCGGCGCTGCAACCCGCTGAAGATTCCCGAGCAGTACGCCCCCTACTACGACCAGTGGCGGGGTCGCGTGCTGCGCTTCGACCCAGAGGAAATGGCCGGCTGATGCGGCGCGGGCCTGCCCGCCGCGGGCAGGGATCGCGCCTGAGCCGGAACGATGCTTCGATCATGAGAGGACGGACGCGATGACAGGGCTTCGGCTCGCCCACGGCAGGATCGTCGCGGCCCTGATGGGGGCGCTCCTGGCCTTCATGGTGCCGGCGGCGGCCGAGGACCGCTATCTCGACATCCGTCCCGGCGGGCAGTTCAAGCCCGTCACGATCGCGGTCACGAAGTTCGAGAGCCCCGACGCGGACGGCGCCAAGCTGACGGGCATCATCGCCAACAACTTCAAGCGCTCGGTCTTCCTGAGCCCCACCGACCCTGCGAGCTTCCCCGAGCAGAACGTCAGTCCCGAGGCGCCGCAGCTCGCGGCCTGGCAGGCGAGCGGCGCCCAGTTCGTGGTCACCGGCCGCACGCAGAAGGACGGCGCCGGCCAGGTGAAGACCGAGTTCCGGCTGTGGGACGTCTCGAGCGGCGAGCAGGTCGCCGGCCAGCAATACGCGACGGACGCCGGCAACGCGCGGCGCGTGGCCCACATCATCTCGGACGCCATCTTCACCCGCATCACGGGCGAGAAGGGCTTCTTCGACTCGCGCGTCGTGTTCGTCGACGAGTCCGGGCCGGCCGAGAAGCGCAGGAAGCGCCTCGCGATCATGGACCAGGACGGCGGCAACGTGAAGTTCCTGACCCGCGGCGACGACCTCGTGGTCACCCCGCGGTTCTCCCCGACCACCCAGGAGGTCACCTACATGGCCTTCGGCGAGGGGGACCCGAAGGTCTACCTCCTCAACATCGAGACCGGGCAGCGCGAGGTCGTCGGCAACTTCCCCGGCATGACCTTCAGCCCCCGCTTCTCGCCCGACGGGGCGAAGGTCGTCATGTCGCTGGCCGAGGGGTCGACGACCAACCTCTACACCCTCGACCTGCAGTCCCACGCGACGACGCGCCTGACCAACACGGCCGCCATCGACACCTCGCCCTCCTACTCGCCGGACGGCGCGCAGATCGTGTTCGAGTCCGACCGCGGCGGCAGCCAGCAGATCTACATCATGCCGGCGGGCGGGGGGACGGCGCGGCGCCTCTCCTTCGGCGACGGGCGCTACTCGACCCCCGTCTGGTCGCCCAAGGGCGACTACATCGCCTTCACCCGGCAGAAGGGCAGCGGCTTTGCGATCGGGGTCATGAAGCCGGACGGCTCGGGCGAGCGCATCCTGACCGAAGGCTTCCACAACGAGGGGCCGACCTGGGCGCCGAACGGGCTCTACCTCATGTTCTTCCGCGATCCCGGGGGCTCGTCGGGGTCGAAGGTCATGATGACGGACATCTTCGGCCGCGGGGAATTTGCCGTGCCGAGCCCGGCTTTCGCGTCCGATCCGGCCTGGGGACCGCTGCTCAACGAGAAGTAGGACGCCCGCCCCGGTCGGGCGCCCCACAGAGCGTACGGCTCCGTTGCAAGGCGTGAGGAAAGCACTTACGTTTTTATCAAGGCGATCGCGCGGCGGATCGATGCCGAGGTCAACCCCGGCGGAGGACGATAGGCCGCCCCCCGGGATCGCCGAGGCGAAGCGGCCTCAGCTATGAGCCGCGGACGGTGGTCTCGAAGGCCGACGATCGAAGCGCCATCGGGCCTGTTGCGTAAGATGGTCTTGCGGGATGCTCGAATCGAAGCTGCAGCAGTTCATGCGCCATGGGCGCCTGGCGATCACGATGCCCGGGGGGGCGAGTTTCACGGTCGGCGAAGCGGAACCCGGCTTTCCCGACGTCGCGATCAGGCTCAAGGGGGCGATGACGCCCGTGCGCCTGGCGCTCGATCTCGACCGGTGGCTGGGTGAGGCCTACATGGATGGGCACCTCGTCATGGAGCGAGGCTCGATCTTCGATCTACTGATGCTCGGGATGAGCAATCTCGAGGCGATGCCGGTCAAGGCTTCGACCTTCGCCCGGCGGGCGGCGTTCCGCGCCCTCGCCCTCATCCAGCAGAACAACACGCGCTCGCGCTCGCAGCGGAACGTCGCCCACCACTACGACATCTCGAACGAGCTCTACGGCATGTTCCTCGATCGGGACATGCAATACTCCTGCGCGTACTTCGCCGACCCGGCCATGCCGCTCGAGCAGGCGCAGGAGGCCAAGAAGCGGCACATCGCGGCCAAGATGCTGCTGGAACCCGGGCAGCAGGTGCTCGACATCGGCTGCGGCTGGGGGGGCCTGGCCATCTCGCTGGCCCAGAGCGCCGACGTGAAGGTGCTCGGCATCACCCTGTCCAAGGAGCAGCTCGCCGTGGCGCGGCAGCGCGCGGCGGCGCTCGGGCTGCAGAACCGGGTCCGTTTCGAGCTGGCCGACTTCCGCTCGCTGCGGGGCGAGTTCGACCGGATCGTGTCGGTCGGCATGTTCGAGCACGTCGGCACCCCCCATTACGCCGCCTACTTTAAGACGGTGGCCGAGCTGCTGGCGCCACGCGGCGTGGCGCTGATCCATTCGATCGGCCGCAATCGCGGGCCGGCCAAGCCGAACGGGTGGATCAACCGCTACATCTTCCCCGGCGGCTACATCCCCGCCCTGTCCGAGGTCATCCTGCCGCTCGAGGAAAGCGGCCTCTGGCTGACCGACCTCGAGATCCTCCGGCTGCATTACGCCGATACCCTGCGGCACTGGCGCGATCGGTTCATGGCCCGCAAGGACGAGCTCGGCACCCAGCACGACGAGCGCTTCGACCGCATGTGGGAGTTCTATCTCGCCTGCAGCGAAGCCTCGTTCCGGCATGGCGGCCTCATGGTCTTCCAGGCGCAGCTGTCCAAATCGATCGATGCCGTGCCGCTGACGCGCGACTACATCGGCGATGCCGAGCACGCCATGCTGTGCGGGGCCGTCAAGGCCGCCGAGTAGGGTGGCAGATCGGTCACAGGCCGCGGCCGCTCGCGGTTGCGGCCGCAATGGCGCCATCAACGGTCCGTTAACCATGACGCATGTCCGGGCGCCGGTCCGGCCTGCTCGTTTACGCCGATCAAGGTTGACAAGAACCTCCGATTAACGATGCGGGCCTATCCCGGAGGCAAGGTCCGAAGCGTTCTCCACGAGGTTGATCCGATGTTGCTTTCCTCATCCGCCCGCGCCCTGAAGCTGGCGGCCGTCGTCGCGGCGACGCTCGCCTTTGCGGGCTGCGCCAAGAACAGCACGGACGACACCGCGCTTGCCGGGCTCGGGGCCGGGACCGGCGCCATCGGGGCGCCCGGCAGCCCGCAGGATTTCGCGGCCAATGTCGGCGACCGCGTCTTCTTCGAAAGCGACCAGACCGACCTGACCACGACCGCCCAGGCCACGCTGGACAAGCAGGCGCGCTGGCTGAACCAGTATCCCCGCTATGCCTTCACGATCGAGGGCCACGCCGACGAGCGCGGCACGCGCGAGTACAACTTCGCGCTCGGCGCCCGGCGGGCCGAGGCCACCAAGGATTATCTCGTCGCCAAGGGTGTCTCCGTCGCCCGCATCCACACGATCAGCTACGGCAAGGAGCGCCCGGTGGCGGTGTGCAACGACATCTCCTGCTGGTCGCAGAACCGCCGCGCCGTTACCGTGCTGAAGAGCGCCCAGTCCTGAGCGTCACGGCAGGCCTTGCCGGCTTCGGCAAGGTGGGGTAGCGCCGCACGCGTGGGGTCCGTCGGGATGGCTTTATGAGACGCGTCGATTCCGGCCGCATCGCGGCACTGCTCCTGGCCCTGACATGCTCGTGCGCCCCCGCGCCGGCAGCCACACGCCCGGTCGCCGGGACAGTCCCTGGGCTCCAGCTCGCCCAGCAGGATCAGGGCGAGGACAACCCGGACGCCGCGGGCGATGCCTCGGCGGCCGTGCTGCGGCTCGGCCGGCTGGAGGAGCAGGTCCGGGCCTTGACCGGGCAGATCGAGCAGCTGCAGTTCCAGAACCGCAAGCTGGAGGAGAACCTGCGCAAGATGCAGGCCGACACCGACTTCCGGTTCCAGGACCTGCAGCGGGGCGCCCCCGCCCCCGTGCGCCCCGCCGTGCCGCTTGGCACCAAGCGCGGCGATGCCGCGGTGCCGGACGCGACGCCCCAGACGCAGACCGCAACCGGCCCGGCCACGACCCCGGTTCCGGCGCCGAAGGGCGGCGACGCCTTCGATCCCGACGCCAATCCGGACGCGCCCGGCGCGCCGAAGCCGCTCGGCACCACCCCGGCGAGCGCGCCGCTCGCGCAGCGTCCCGCACGCGGCGCGGCGATCGAGGACTCGCACGCCCCGCTCGACCTGATGCGCCCTCGCGCGGGAGCCGAGGCCCCTGCCCCGGTCGACACCGCGGTCCTCGCGCCCACCGTCATCCCGGCACCCGGCAGCGCCCCGCGCGACACGGGCGGCGTCGCTAGCCTCGTGCCGGGCGGCACGCGCGAGGAGTACGACGCCGATGTCGGGCTCTACAAGCAGGGCCAGTACGAGGGCGCGGCGAACGGCTTTGCGGCGTTCGCCGACAAGTACCCCAAGGACCGGCTCGTGCCGGATGCCGTCTATCTCGCGGGCGAAAGCTTCGCGAGGCTCGGACGCCATCGGGAAGCCGCCGAGCAGTTCCTCAAGATTTCGACCGACTACGCCAAGTCGCCCCGCGCCCCTGATGCGCTGCTGCGCCTGGGCATGTCGCTGAACGCCCTCGGCGCCCGCGAGCAGGCCTGCGCCACCTACCAGGAGGTCACCAAGCGCTACCCGGGCGCGACGGTCGACGTCCGCTCGGGGGTCGACCGCGAGCTCAAGCGCGCGCGCTGCACGGGCAATGGCTGAACCCACCCCGCTCGACGCGCGGGAGTTCGCCGCGCGTTTCGGGCAGGTGGTGCCTGCCGGAGCCTCCGGCATCGTCCTCGCCGTGTCGGGCGGCCCCGACTCCCTCGCCCTCATGCTTCTCGTGGCCGCACTGCGGCGGCATGGGCCCCTGCCGCCGGTCGTCGTCGGCACGGTGGATCATGGGCTGCGCCCAGGCTCCGCCGACGATGCGGCGCGGGTCGAGGCGGCGGCCCGCGAGCACGGTTTGAGCTGCCGCCGCCTGCTCTGGACAGGACCCAGGCCCGCGGGAGCCGTGCAGGAGAAGGCGCGCGAGGCGCGCTACCGGCTGCTGACCGGGCTCTGCGCCTCTGTCGGGGCCGATCACCTCGTCATCGCCCACACGGCCGACGACCAGGCGGAGACCGTCCTGTTCCGGCTGCTGCGCGGCTCGGGCTGGGCGGGCCTTGCGGCCATGACGCCTCGGGTGGAACGCGATGGCGTCACGCTCGCCCGGCCGCTGCTCGGGGTCGCCAAGGCGCGGCTGGTCGCGACCTGCCAAGCCGCCGGCATGGCGTTCTGCGCGGATCCGGCCAACGCCGACCCGCGTTTCGCCCGCGCCCGGCTGCGCCGGATCCTGCCGCTTCTTGCCGCGGAAGGTTTCGACGGCGCGGCGCTCGTCCGGCTTGCGGGACGCGTCGCCCGGGCGGAGGACGCCCTCCGCCACGCCGCGGAAGTGGCCTCGCAGGCATGCCGATGCGCGCCGGACGAGGCCTGTGCCGTGCGGCTCGATGCGGCGCGGCTGCTGGCCCAGCCGCGCGAGATCGCCATCCGCGTACTCGGCCGCGCCGTGACCGACGCCGGCGGCGCCCCCCGGCGCCTCGACCGGCTCGAACGCCTGGCCGAACGGATCGCGGACGCCGCGGACGCCGGCGCGGGGCTGCGCGCGACGATCGGCGGCGTCCTGGTGAACCTGACGCCCGACGGCCGGCTGGCGCTCGGCCGCGAGGCGCCCCGGCGCCGGGGCCTCGGCCAGGCTGCGACAGCAAGGAGCGGACCGCCGGAGACCGAGGCCGCGCGCTTCCCTTGGCAAGTGTGAGACGCGCCCCTACATTCGGTTCCGTGGGGGGACGGCCTCTCTGCAAGGTTTCGATCGGCCGAGGTGATGTGTTCATCACCTCCAGGCGATCATGCGTCCTCCGCAAGGTTCCAGCGTCAGCCGGGCCGACCGGCACATCAACGTAGGCGGCGACACTTGCCGGCAAGGCGGGCAGACCGCAGGGTATGGAACCATGAACCCGAATTTCCGGAATTTCGCTCTCTGGGTGATCATCTTCCTGCTGGTGGTCGCGCTGGTGCTGCTGTTCCAGAACCCTGGGCAGCGCGCGCAGACGCAGGACATCACCTTCAGCCAGCTGCTCAACGAGGTCGATGCCGGCCGCGTCCGCCAGGTGACCATCGCGGGCGCCGAGATCACGGGGCAGTACAACGACAGCCGCGCGTTCTCGACCTACGCGCCGAGCGACCCGAGCCTCGTCCAGACGCTCTACAAGAAGAACGTGCAGATCACCGCCAAGCCGCCGTCCGACGGTAACTCCTGGCTAGTGACGCTGCTGGTCAACGGCCTACCGCTGATCGCCTTCATCGGGATATGGATCTTCATGTCCCGGCAGATGCAGGGCGCAGGCGGCAAAGCCATGGGCTTCGGCAAGTCCAAGGCCAAGCTGCTGACCGAAGCGCATGGCCGCGTGACCTTCGAGGACGTGGCGGGCGTCGACGAGGCCAAGGAC
>CAXUMV010000093.1:2762-10352 GCA_964252065.1 uncultured Lichenihabitans sp. | reverse complement strand
ACGGCGCTGGCGCGCCTCGCGATGACGGACTAGGGGAGAGGTTCGACTCGGAGCCGGCGCCTATCAGCCCTCCGCCAGTTCCTGGGGCGCGTCGATGAAGCCGCCCGACTGGCGCTGCCAGAGCCCGGCATAGAGGCCGCCCTGCTCCAGAAGCTCGGCATGGGTGCCGGTCTCGATGATGCGGCCGCCGTCCATGACGATGAGCCGGTCCATGCGGGCGATGGTCGAAAGGCGATGGGCGATGGCCAGCACCGTCTTGCCGCCCATCAGCGAGGCGAGGCTGTCCTGGATGGCCGCCTCGACCTCGCTGTCGAGCGCCGAGGTCGCCTCGTCGAGCACCAGGATCGGGGCATCCTTCAGGATCACGCGGGCGATGGCGACGCGCTGGCGCTGGCCGCCGGACAGCTTGACGCCCCGCTCGCCGACCTGCGCCTCGTAGCCGCGGCGCCCCTGCCAGTCCTCGAGGCCGAGGATGAACTCGTGCGCGTGGGCGCGCCGGGCCGCGGCCTCGATGGCCTGCGGGCTCGCGCCGGGGCGGCCATAGGCGATGTTGTCGCTGATCGAGCGGTGCAGGAGCGAGGTGTCCTGGGTCACCACCGAGATGGCGCCGCGCAAGCTTTCCTGCGTGACCCCGGCGATCGATTGCCCGTCGATCAGGATGCGCCCCGCATCGACGTCGTGGAAGCGCAGCAGCAGGTTCACCAGCGTCGTCTTGCCGGCGCCCGACCGGCCCACGAGGCCGATCTTCTCGCCGGGGCGGATCGTCAGCGACAGGTCGTGGATGAGCCCGGCCTCGCGCCCGTAGCCGAACGTCATGTGCTCGAAGCGGATTTCGCCCCGCGGCACGTGCAGCGCCCGGGCGCCCGGCGCATCCTTCAGCGTGATCGGCCGGGCGATGGTCAGCATGCCTTCCTGGATGGTGCCGACATGCTCGAAGATGTCGGTGACCTGCTGGGCCACCCAGCCGGCCGCCGCCGCGATCTGCCAGGTCAGCGGGATCGCCATCGCCACGGTGCCGACGTCGATCCGCCCGGCCCGCCAGGACAGGATCGCAAGGCTCGTCTGGCTGGCCAGCATCACGGCGTTGAGGCTCTGCAGCGAGATGGTGAAGAGCGACATCAGGCGCAGCTGATGGCGGAAGGCGCGGGTGTGGCTGTCGATCGCCTCGCGCACATAGGCGTCCTCGTGGCGCAGCCGCGCGAAGAGCTTGAGGGTCACGATGTTGGTGTAGCTGTCGACGATGCGCCCCGTGATCAGCGAGCGCGCCTCCGAGTTGCGCTTGGAGCGCTGGCGCACGCGGGGCACGAAGAGGCGCAGCAGCACCGCATAGGCGCAGAACCACAGGACGATGGGAATCGTGAGCAGCGGGTTGACGGCGGCGAGCAGCGCGATGGCGCTCGCCCCGTAGACCAGGATGCCCCACACGGCCGTGATGCTGGCGATGGCGCTCTGGCGCACGGCCGGCCCGGTCTCCATCACGCGCGCCGCGATGCGGCCGGCGAAGTCGTTCTGGAAGAAGGGCCAGCTCTGGCGCACGACGTGGAGGTGGCTCTGCCAGCGCACGAGGTTGGTGACGTTAGCGACCAGCCCCGCGTTGGTGATCATCGTCTGGCTGGCGATGGCGAGCGGCCGGCCCACCAGCAGCACGACCGCCATGCCGACCAGCAGCCGCGCATGGTCGGTGAGGAAGGTCGCGGGCGCGCCCGTCGTGATGGCCCGCACGAGGTGGCCGATGAACCAGGGCACCGAGGCGTCCAGCACGGCGACGCAGAGGCCCGCGACGAACAGCGCCGCGAACAGCGGGCGTCCCTGGCGCACGAAGTGCCAGTAGAACCGCATCAGGCTGTCCGGCGGCTCGACCGCGTCGGCGGCGCGCGTCGGCGCGATCTGGGATTCGAGGAACCGGAACATGGGAGATCGGCCGGGGACGGGCGTGCGAGGACGGTGAGCCCGGACGCAGGGAGGCCGCTGATTGGCCGACAGGATTGGCGAAATCAGGGCAAGGCGGCCGGGGCCTGCGGCCGGGCCGGCACCCCGTCCCCGGGACCGAGGGCGGTCACGATCCAGGCGAGGTCGGGGTCGGCGAGGCCGAGCTCCAGCATATGCGCATAGGTGGCGCGGACGTAGTCGGCGTTGGCCCCTCCGTGGCCCGTGCCCTGGCGCACGCGGGCCAGCATGGTGTCGCGGTCGAGCCGGCCCGTGTAGTCGGGATGGCTCCGGTCGGCCACATAGGTGAGGGCCTGCCGCCGCGTGCCGTCCGGCAGGAGAACGCCCGCGACGGTCTCGTGGTAGACGCCCCCGATCAGTTCGCGGGCCCGAACCGCCGCCAGCGTATCGGTGGCATGGGCGGCCGGCACCTCGAACGCGAGGCCGACGCAGGAGCCGCCCCGGTCGAGCCCGAGCACCAGACCCGGCCGGTCCGGCGTGCCCCGCCAGTGGTTCGAGGCGATGCAGAGGCTGCGGTGATAGCCGGGCAGCCGCGCCCGGGTGCGGGACGCGAACGGAAAGTCCGGCCGCCACATCAGCGATCCGTAGGCGAAGATCCACAGGCCGTCCGCCTCGCCCAAATCCACGCCTGCCCCGCTTCGCCCGCTTTGCACCCTGCTTATCGATGTGCGACCCCCGGCGGGCAACCGTCTCAACCAGCGATTCCCCCTCCGATGCTGCGATCCTCGCGCCCGCGCGGCCCCCTCCGCTCCCTCCGCCTGCTCGTCGGGCTGGCCGTGGTCGCGGCCCTCTGGTCGCTCGGCTGGGTCGCGGCCTCCTCCTTTGCGGCCGACCGGCTCGAGGCCTGGCTCGCGGCCGAAGCCGCCGACGGCCGGCAATGGACCTGTCCGGGCCGGACCGTCGAGGGCTACCCGTTCGCGCTGCGCCTCCGCTGCGAGCGGCCGAGCTTCCGCGGCGAGATCGCCGGCCACACGGCGGTCGGGACCGTGGAGGGCCTGACGGCCGGCGTCGGCCTCCAGCGGCCGGGCGTGCTCGCGGTGACGCTCCGGGGACCGCTCAACCTGCGGGCCGAGGACGACGCCTTCGTGGTCGCGCTGTCCTGGGCGGCCCTCTCGATCGCGGTGCCCGGCCTGCCGAGGAGGCCGAGCGGGGGGTCGGCCGCGGCCGAGCGGCTGGCCGTGTCGGTCTCGGCTCCGCTCGAGGGCGACGTCAACGTCCGGGTCGCGCGATTCCAGGGGGAGGCCGGGCCGGCCGAGACCGCAGGGCCCGACCGGCGCTTCGCCTTCACGGCCGAGGGTCTGAGCTTTCCGACCCTCGATCCCATGCCCGGGCTGGAGGCGCCGGCCGATGCCTCCGGCCAGGGCGTCCTGCGGGGCGCGATGCTGCTGAGCGCCCCGACGGTCCAGCGACTCGAGGCTTGGCGCGGGGCGGGCGGGCGGCTCGAGCTTGCGGCATTCAGCCTCACCAAGGGGCCGTTCTCCGGCGACGCGCACGGCACGCTGGCGCTCGATGCCGCGCACCGCCCGGCCGGCGCGCTGCAGACGCAGCTCGCCGGCTTCGGCCCGGTCGCCCAGCGCTTCGGCATCCCGGTCGCGGGCGTGCAGATCGGCGGCCTGCTGTCGACGCTGCTATCCGGCGGCAAGGCGCCGGCGCCGGGCGGCGACCGCGTCGCGGTCCCGCTCACCCTCGCCGAGGGCCGCCTGTCGGTCGGCCCCTTCACAACGGGGGTCCAGCTCCGGCCGCTCTACTGAGCCGCGCCTCAGCGCTGGTCGCGTCGCCCGAAATCGGGCGCGGGAGTCTCCTGCCCCTCGGCGATGATGCTGCGGCGGATGGCGCGCGTGCGGGTGAACAGCTCGAACAGCCCGTCGCCGTCGCCGCGGCGGATCATGCGCTGCAGCGCGGTCAGATCCTCGGTGAACCGCCCCAGCACCTCGAGCACGGCCTCCCGGTTGTAGAGGAACACGTCGCGCCACATCGTGGGATCGGAGGAGGCGATGCGGGTGAAGTCCCGGAACCCGCCGGCCGAGAACTTGATGACCTCGCTGCGGGTCACGTCCTCGAGATCGGCGGCCGTTCCCACGATGTTGTAGGCGATGAGGTGGGGCACGTGGCTCGTGATGCCGAGCACGATGTCGTGGTGGGCGGCCGTCATGGTCTCGACCTTGGCCCCGAAAGTCTTCCACAGGGCCGCGAGGCGCTCCACGCCCTCGGGCGTCGAGCGCTCGCAGGGCGTCAGGATGCACCAGCGATTGTCGAACAGGGTCGCAAAGCCGGCATCGGGCCCCGAATATTCGGTGCCGGCGACGGGGTGGGCCGGCACGAAGACGACGTCGGGTCCAAGGCAGGGGAGCACCGCCTCGATCACCGCGGCCTTAACCGAGCCGACGTCGCTGAGAATTGCGCCGGCCCGAAGGTGCGGGGCGATCGCGCGCGCGACCGCGCCCATGGCGCCGACCGGCACGCAGAGGATCACGACGTCGGCGCCCGTGACGGCCTCGGCGGCCGAGGCCGTCACCCGATCGGCGATCGCAAGGGTCCGCACCCTGTCGCAGACCTCGGGGTCGAGGTCGCAGGCCACCACGGCATCCGCGGCGCCGAACCGTCGGGCTGCACGGGCGATCGAGGACCCGATGAGACCCATGCCGACGATGGCGAGCCGCTCGACCGGGGCCGCCCGGACCGACGTCACCTCGGCCCCCGCATGAAGTCGGTCAGGGCCGCGACCGCGGCGCGGTTGGCGTCCTCGGTGCCGATCGTCATGCGCAGGCTGTCGGCCAGCCCATAGACGCCCACGTGGCGCAGCACGATCCCGTGGGCGGCCAGGACCTCGTCGGCCTCCCGAGCCGTGCGGCCCGGCTCCCGCGGGAAGGTCACGAGCACGAAGTTGCCGACGCTAGGGGTCACCGTGAGCCCGAGACCCATCAGCTTCTCGGTCACCCAGGCGAGCCACCGGTCGTTGTGGGCGACGGCGCGGTCGGCGTGGGCGGTGTCCCGGATCGCCGCGATGCCGGCCGCCAGCGCCGGGGCGTTGACGTTGAAGGGTCCGCGGATGCGGTTCAGCGCGTCGCAGACGCTCGCGGGGCCATAGCACCAGCCGAGGCGGAGCGCCGCCAGGCCATGGATCTTCGAGAAGGTGCGCGTCATCACGACATTGCCGAAGGTGGCGACGAGCTCCAGCCCGCTCGAATAGTCGTTGGTCCGCACATACTCGGCATAGGCCGCATCAAGCACCAGCAGCACCTCTGGCGGCAGGCCCGCGTGGAGACGCTTCACCTCCTCGAAGGGCAGGTAGGTGCCGGTCGGGTTGTTGGGGTTGGCGATGAAGACGATCCGGGTCCTGGGGCCGACCGCGGCCAGGATCGCATCGACGTCGGCCGTGTGCCCGCGCTCGGCGGCCACCACCGAGGTGCCGCCGGCCGCCTGCACAGCGATCTTGTAGACCAGAAAGCCGTGCTCGGTGATGACCGCCTCGTCCCCCGGGCCGATATAGGCCTGGGCGATCAGGTGCAGCAGGTCGTCCGACCCGCAGCCGCAGACGATGCGCGCGGGATCGAGGCCGTACTGCCCGGCGATCGCCTCGCGCAGGGCGGTGACGCTCCCGTCCGGGTAGAGCTCCAGCGTTCCGGCCGCCGCGCCGAAGGCCGCCACCGCGGCCGGCGAGGCGCCGAGCGGGGTCTCGTTGGAGGAGAGCTTATGGACCTTGCCGGTCCCGGTGCCCTTGCTGCGGCCCGGCACATAGGGGTCGATGGCGAGAACGGTGGAGCGAGGCTGCGGGCCGGTCGGAAGACTGGACATGGGGAAAACTCGAGGAGACGAGAGAAGGCGCTCAGGGCGCCCGGGGCGGGTCGATGTCGGCGACGGCGTAGCGGGCGGCGTGGCTGCCGACCTCGAGGCCCTCGAGGCGCGCGGCGATCGCCTGGGACGCGTGGCCCGGCACGGCCAGGAGACGCCACCCGGGGGCGGCCGCCACGGTCCTGACGTCCGGGCCGTCGGCGGTCGCCGGGTCGCCGGCTTCGACGAGCAGCAGGACGACGTCGCGGACGGCTGCGGCCGCGGCCGGCCGGGCGATGACGAAGACCGGCAGCCCGGCCGGGTGGTCGCTGCGCTCCACGAAGGGCAGCCGCGCGATGATCTTCGGGGCGTCCGGCCCGGCGAGGAGGCGCCAGGGCGGGGCGGCGCCGGCCGGCCCCGCGACCGGCACGATGCCGAGATCGTTCCCGGCCGCGGCGACGGCCGCGACGACCTCCCCCGCGTTCGCGCAGGGGCGCAGCGGTACCGTGAAGCCGAAATGGAAGCGCACCGCGTCCCGCATGCCCGCATCGCCGGCCGTCATGTCGGCGTGCACGGCATAGGGCGCCTGCACATAGGTGAAGGTCGCGATGATGACCCGCCAGATGCTTTCCACGGTATCGCGGGGCAGCGGGCCGCCGTGCCGCTCGATCAGGCGCCGCATCATCTCGGCCTCGCGGGCCGGCCGGAAGGCGGAGCCGCCGCCCTGCCGGGCCTTGACGGCGATCAACCGCTCGATGATGCCGCCGCGCTCGATCAGCAGCGCATGCATGCCGGCATCGATCCGGTCGATGTCGACGCGGAGCTCGGCGAGGATCTGGTCCGGGGTCGCGTCAGGGGCCATGGCGTGGCGGCGTTCATAGCGGCCCTCGCGGGCCGTGGCAAAGCGGGTCCACGAAAAAGGGCCGCCCCCGAGTGGGGGCGGCCCTCGCATTGTTCTGCTTGGCGCTCTGGCCGGAAGCGACTAGGCGGCCTCGGTCGTTGTCGAGGCGGCGATCGTCCAGGCTCCAAGCTTGAAACAATGAGACACTGGATCACCTCCTTTCAATTCGTTGCGATGCAACGATGATACGGAGGATCGGGCCGGGCGCAAGAGGTTTGTTCGTCGGGCACCGCACCCTTCCACCGCATCGCGGCGAAGACCCCGACGAGCCGTCAGCCGCCCTGCCGGGCCGCTTCGTCCACCGGCGGGAGGGGGGAAGCACCCGGGACCGTCACGCCGATCATGTCGCCCTCCCGCACCAGGGCCGCGAGGCGCGCTTCGTCCCAGCCCTGCGTGCCGGGCGGGCGCGGGGGCAGCACCATCCAGCGGTAATCGGCGGTGGAATCCACGACGCGGACCGGCGTGCCGGGCGGCAGCACGGTGCCCCACTCGGCCAGGACGCCGCGGGGATCGCGCACCGCCCGCGCCCGGTAGGCGGGAGACTTGAACCAGAACGGCGGATAGCCCAGCACCGCCCGCGGGTAGCAGCTGCACAGCGTGCAGACCACGAGGTGGTGCATGGGGCCCGTGTTGTCGAGCACGCCGAGCGGAGGCGCCCCGCGCATGGCGATGCCGAACTGCTCCGCGGCCTGCGTGCCATCGGCCAGCATGAGCGCCCGGAAGGCCGGGTCGGTCCAGGCGCGCGCGACCATCGCCGCGCCGAGCGCGGGCGAGGCCTTGTCCGTGAGCGCGATCTGCGCCTCGATGTCGGCCGGCGAGGCGAGGCCCTTGTGGGCCAGCACGGCCAGCAGGGCATCGAGCAGGCGTTCGCCGTCGGTGTCGAGCAGGCTCACGGGGCGGGCTCCAGCCAGTGTTCGAAGACCTCGACCAGCAGGCCGTCGCCGGCCGGGGCGGGCCACACGGCGTCCGCC
>CAXUMV010000093.1:0-2752 GCA_964252065.1 uncultured Lichenihabitans sp. | reverse complement strand
GAAGGCCACGTGGTAGAGCGGGACCGCGGCGGCCGGCCGGCCGAAGGCGAGGTCTTCCGGATTGGCGAAGGCGCCCAGGCAGCGTTCGACCCGCCCCGCGACGCCGCGCAGGTAGTGCGGCGTGCGGATATGGACCGGTCCGCGCCGCTCCGGCCAGTCGTCGCGCACGAGCACGGGCGCGCCGGGTGCAAAGAGGGGGGTCACGGGCGCTCCAGCGCCGCCCGGAGTTCCGCCTCGGTGACGACGCCCTTGCGCAGCAGCGTGTCCGCGATGGAACGGATCCAGCGCTCGTAGTAGCTCAGCCGATGGTACTGGTCCGCCGGGATGGCCTCGATTCCCCGCCGCAGCTCGTCGACGCTCATCAGCCCGCGCCGGCTGACGATCTGGCGCAGGGCGTCGACGGTCTTGTCGAACGCCGTCAGCGCGTGGTCGGCCGTGTCGACCGGCAGGCACATGAAGGGGGTGACGCCCCCGATGTCGTGGTGGGCGCGCGGCTGGTCGTCGTCCATGGGCCGAGGGTAGGATGCCGGCCGCGGCCTGACAACGGCCTCAGCCGAGCACCGTCACGTCTGTTCCCATCGGGGTGCGGGCGTAGAGGTGGATGATGTCCTGGTTCACCATGCGGACGCAGCCTGAGGACACGTTGGTGCCGATGGTCTCGGGCTCGGTGGTGCCGTGGATGCGGTAGCCGAGATCGCCGCGCGGGCCGTAGAGGTACATGGCGCGGGCGCCGAGCGGGCTGCGCGAGCCGCCCATGACGCCCTCCCCGCGCGGCGTCCGCTCGAGCTGGGCGCGGATCTCGGGCTCACGGGCCACCATCTCGCGCGGGGGCACCCAGTCCGGCCAGCTGCGCCGCATGTTGATCTTGGCCTGGCCGGCCCAGGCGAAGCCCTCGCGGCCGACCCCGACCCCGTAGCGCGTCGCCCGGCCGCCTGGCTCGACGAAATACAGGAAGCGCGCCTTGGGATCGACCACGATCGAGCCCGGCCGGGCGGCCCCCTTGTAGCGCACGACCTGGCGCAGGAAGGCGGGGTCGACCCGGCCGTAGTCGAAGGCGAGCACCGGGAAGGCTTCGCCCGTGTAGCCGTCGTAGACGGCCCGGTAGTCCGGGCGGCTGATGGTCCCGGCGCCGCCCGCCTCGGTGTCGGTCGGGCCGAAGAAGTCGCCGAGCGCCGGAAATCCGCCCGAGCCCCCCGCGCAGCCGGCGAGGGAGCCCGCCGCGAGCAGCGTGCTGGCGGAGGCGAGAAGGTGGCGGCGGGCGAGGAGAAGCATGACCGGGGACCTGCGCGAGGAGACCGCAGCATTGAGCCCCATTAAGGTTAAGGCCCGCTTGCGGTGCCGGTCAGGCGATGTCGGCTGCGACGAGGCGCCCGACCCCGGCGGCCGCCATGGCGGTCCAGGCGGCGCCGAGGCTGCCGCCGAGGTCGATGCCGCGGCTCGCATCCTCGATCACGACCGCCTCGAGGCCCGCGGCCCGGGCATCGAGGGCCGTCCAACCGACGCAGTAGTCCGTCGCAAGCCCGCACAGGACGGCGCGCCGGAAGCCGCGGGCCTTGAGGTAGCCCGCAAGCCCCGTGGTCGTGCTGCGGTCGGCCTCGGTGAAGGCCGAATAGCTGTCGACGCCGGCATGATAGCCCTTGCGGATCACGAGCTCGGCCCGGGGCAGGTGCAGGGCGCCGGCGAGGGCCGCCCCCTGGGTGCCCTGCACGCAATGATCCGGCCAGAGCACCTGGACGCCGTAGGGCAGCGCGATCGTCTCGAACGGCGCCTTGCCGAGGTGGGAGGAGGCGAAGGACACGTGGCCGGGGGGATGCCAGTCCTGCGTGCAGACCACATGGGCGAACTGCTCCGCCAGGGCGTTGATCGGGCCGATCACGGCATCGCCGTCCGGCACCGCAAGGGCGCCGCCGGGCAGGAAGTCGTTCTGCACGTCGACGACGATCAGCACGTCCGTCGCGGCGGGGGTCAGGCCTGGCATGCGAAGCTCTCCGGTCGGCTGCCATGGACGGGCGGCGCGATCTTTTGCGGCCCCGATACGTTGAAGGAGGGATGTTCCCCGACCGGGACGCACGAGGAGCGGAGAATCGCGATGAGCATTTTCGGATCGATCTTGTCGAAGATCATGCACCATGGCGAGGCCTCGGCAGCCCCTGCGTCGTCCACCCCGTCCGCGAGCCCGGCCTCCGCAGCCCCGACGCCGGCCTCGACGGTGCAGACCGGTGCCGCCCCGGGGGCCACGGCCGGGACCGGCCAGGACAACGCCGCGCCGGGCGCCACGGCCTCGGCCGCGCCGGCGGCCGCCGGATCCGTCGATGTCGGGGCGGTGCTCGACGGGCTCGCGGCCAAGAACAGCCAGAAGCTCGACTGGAAGCACTCGATCGTCGACATGATGAAGCTTCTTGATCTCGACAGCAGCCTCACGGCCCGCAAGGCGCTGGCCGGGGAGTTGCACTACACGGGCGACACCGGCGACTCGGCCAGCATGAATCTCTGGCTGCACAAGCAGGTCATGCAGAAGCTCGCGGCCAACGGCGGCAAGGTGCCGGACGACCTCAAGGCCTGAGGGCGCCCACTACAGGCGCGCTTCGGTGAAGACCGGGCGGATGCGTCCGCCCCAGGCGCCATCGAAGCGGGCCAGCCACATCTCGGCCTCCGTGCTGCCCCGCTCGACGATCCGGTCGAGCGGTGGATCCCCGCGTTCGCCAACTCGAAGGTGAAAGACGCCGACGGCTCGTTGCGTCCTCCTCGCAAG
>CAXUMV010000092.1:2748-10450 GCA_964252065.1 uncultured Lichenihabitans sp. | reverse complement strand
CCCGAAGCCGGTCACCTCGGCCGGGGCGGTCGCGATCATGTAGGCCGCAAAGGTCGCCGAGGCGGTGGCCATGGTGACGCCCAGCCCACCCCATACCCAGTCGAAGGAGCCGGCGTCGGGCCGGTGACGCAGCATCGAGGAGCTCATTTCACTTTCTGCAGGGCTGTGGAGAGATCGCGGAAAGCATCGGGGCTCAGCGGGGTCGCGGGCGACTGCACCAGGGCCTCGTAGATGCGCGGCACGAGCACGACGGCCTGGTCGAGGTCGGCGTCGCTGCCCGGCTGGTAGGCCCCCATGGAGCGCAGGTCGCGCGAGTCCTCGAAGCGCGCCACCATCTCGCGCAGCTTGCCCACGAGGGAGCGCTGATCGGCCGTCCAGGCATGCTGGGCGAGCCGGGACAGCGAGGCCAGGAGATCGACCGCCGGGTAGCGCCCTTGCGCCGCGATCTTGCGGTCGAGCACGATATGGCCGTCGAGCGTGCCCCGGATCGTGTCGGCCACGGGGTCGTTGTGGTCGTCGCCGTCGACCAGCACGGAGAACAGGCCCGTGATGCTGCCCCCGCCCGACAGCCCCGGCCCCGCGCGCTCGAGCAGCCGCGGCAGCTCGCTGAAGACGCTCGGCGGATAGCCGCGCGCCACCGCCGGCTCGCCCGCCGCGAGCGCGACGTCGCGCGCCGCATGGGCGTAGCGCGTGACGGAATCGACGATCAGCAGCACGCTCTCGCCGGCGTCGCGGAAGAGCTCGGCGATCGCGGTGGCGCTGCGGGCGGCGAGGCGCCGCATCATCGGGCTCTCGTCCCCCGTGGCGACGACCGTGACGGCGCGGGCCCGGTTCTCGCCGAGCGAGTCCTCGATGAACTCCCGGACCTCGCGGCCGCGCTCGCCCACCAGGGCCACCACCACCGTGTCGAAGCCGCGGCAGGCGGCCAGCATGCCGAGCACGGTGGACTTGCCGACCCCCGAGCCCGCGAAGATGCCGATGCGCTGGCCGGCGCAGAGCGGGGTGAAGATGTCGATGACCTTGACCCCGGTCCTGACCGGGCGCGTCACCCGCCCGCGGTCGAGCGCGGCCGGCGGCTCGCCCTCGGTCGGGGCCGCCCGCTCCCCGTTCGGCAGCGGCCCCAGGCCGTCGATCGGCTCGGCCAGCGCGTTGATCACGCGGCCCTTCCAGGCCGCGCAGGGGAACAGCCTGAGGGGGCCGGCCTTGCGGACCGGCAGGCCGAGCCGGGCGTTGGTGCGCGAGCCCAGCGGCTTCACGGTGGCCGAGACGCGGTCGAGGCGGATCACCTCGGCGCGCTCCTCGAACGCGCCCGTGCCGAACGTCACGGTGTCGCCGAGCTCCAGGAACGGCGACAGGCCGCCGACCTTGACGCTCGCGGCCGCGACGTCGGTGACGACGCCCGAGACCGAGACCAGCGGGGTCGTTGCGGCGAGATCCCGCCAGGTGCGCGCCAGCGTGTCGAGCGCGTTCATCGCGGCGGAGCGGCCGGAGGGGAGGCGCTCACGACATCGTCCCCAGGCTCTTGATCGCCTCCTGCAGGGACGAGTCGGCCGTCTGGTTGCTCTGGGTCACGGCGTCGAGGTCGTGCTGGATCTCGATCAGCTTGCTCATCTCGAGCACGGGATTGACGTTGGCGTTCTCCACGAAGCCCTGGACCACCCCGCTGGCCGTGAAGTCGAGGATCGGGGTCGGGGCGATGTCGGGGATGACGCCGGAGTTCTCGCCGCGGGTGAGCTTGGCGTTGGGGTCGATGCTGAAGAGCCCGAGCGCCCCGACCTGGCGCCCGTTCTGGGTGATCATGCCGTCCGCCGTGATGGTCGGCGGCCCCCCGGTCGGATCGACCACCAGCGCCGAGCCGCCGGCATCGAGCACGGGGTAGTCGTTGATCGAGTTCACCTCGCCCGAGGTCCCGAGCTTCATGCGGCCGTCATGGGTGTAGACGATGCCGCTCGGCGTCTTGACCGCGAGCCAGGCATCGCCCTGGACCACGACGTCGAGGGGATTGTCGGTCTTGACGCGCTCGCCGGCGCGGCGGGAGATGTAGCCGGCGCCCTCGGTCGAGTAGGCGACCGACGAGTCGCCGGTGCCCGACAGGACCGTGTCGAAGCTGACCCCGTCCGCCCGGTAGCCCACCGTGTTCAGGTTGGCGACGTTGCTGGCGACCGTCTGCAGCCGCTTTTCGATCGTCAGCTGCCCCGACAGGCCGACATAGAAGCTGTCCTGCATGGTGGTCCGGTGGCTCCCCGCGGCTCGGCCTGGCGGCACGCCTCGCCTGTAACCGAAGCGGCAGGCTGTCGCAGGCGCCTTGCACGGGGCTGACGTCGCCGCCGGGCGGTGCCCGCGGGGGTCCGGGGAGCGGCCGGCAGCCAGCCCCGCGCAAGTCGATCCTGGTGAATTGAGGGGGTCGAGGCCAGGCCGGTCTTGCGGGAGGCATCCTCTTGAATTTCGCAATCGGGATCATCGTGGCGCTCGGGGCCATGCTGGGCGGCTTCGCGGCGTCCGGCGGCCACATCGGCGTGATCTGGCAGCCCTACGAGCTGATCATCATCCTGGGCTCGGCCATCGGCACCTTCATCGTCGCCAACCCGCTCAACGTCATCAAGGACACCGGCAAGTCGATCGTCGAGGCCATCAAGGGAAGCGCGCCCAAGCCGCGCGACTACCTCGACGTGCTCGGCCTTCTCTACACCCTCATGAAGCAGCTGCGCGGCAACGCCCGCAACGAGGTCGAGGGCCACATCGACGCCCCCAAGGAGTCGGACATCTTCAAGAAATACCCGAAGGTCCTGGCCGACAAGGACATGACGGCCTTCATCTGCGACTACTGCCGCCTCATCCTCATCGGCAACGCCAAGTCGCACGAGATCGAGTCCCTCATGGACGAGGAGATCGAGACGATCCGGCATGACAAGCTGAAGGCCTACCAGGGGCTGCAGGCCGTGGCCGACGGGCTGCCGGCCCTCGGCATCGTGGCGGCGGTGCTCGGCATCGTCCATGCCATGGGCGCGATCGACCAGTCGCCCGAAATCCTGGGCGAGATGATCGGCGCGGCGCTGGTCGGCACGTTCGCGGGCATCTTCATGTCCTACGGCCTGGTCGGCCCGCTGGCCACCAGCGTCAAGGTCACGCGGGAGAAGCGCCTGCGCCTCTACATCATCGTCAAGCAGTCCCTGATCGCCTTCATGAACGGCGCCGTGCCGCTGATCGCCCTCGAGCACGGCCGCAAGACCATCTCCGCCTACTATCGCCCCTCCATCGACGACGTGGAGAACGAGACGATGGGCGGGGGTGACAGCGGCGGAGCGGACAAGAAGGCCGCGTGATGGCTGACGGCGGACCTGCGCTCGAAGACGGCGGCGACCTCGCCCGGTCCGGCCGATGGCTGCAGAAGGGCGCCGTCGACCCGATCGAGCGGGTGCCGCTGTTCGGGGCCGCGATGGAGACGACCGCCGAGCACTGGACCCAGGGGTTCTGTGCGCTCGCGGCCAGCGAAGGCGAGTTCGCCTTCACGGGCCTGCACGGCATCGCGCCGGACGACCTCAGGGGCCGGCGCAGCGGCCTGCCGATCCTGGCCGCGCTGCGGGTGCCGAGCTGGGACACGACCATCGGCCTCTGCGTCGACCGCTCAGTCGTCTCGACGGTGGTGGAGGCCTTCTTCGGCGGCGAGGGGGCCGAGGCGCCCGAGCCCGACGACCGGCCCGTGTCCGCCATCGAGATGCGCATCGTCGACGTGCTGGCCGGACAGGCCGCGACCGCGCTCACGGGCGCCATGAAGGGGGTCCACCCGACCCGCTTCGAGTTCGACCGGACCCTCGCCAAGCCGGACCTCGGCTTCCTGGGCAAGGGCTCGCCCCCGCTGCTGGTGGCGGGCTTCGCGCTGACCGTCATGGGACAGCGCCGGCCGCTCGACCTCGCCTTCCCGCTCGCGGCCGTCGAGGCGCAGGGCGCGGCATGGGGCGGGACGGCCGCCGCCTTCCCGGTGCTCGACAAGGCGGGCTGGACGCGGCAGCTCAAGACCGAGGTGTCCCGGGCCGAACTCCGGGTCGAGGCCAGCATGGGCATGCATCCCCTGAGCCTCAAGGCGATCGCCGGCCTGCGCATCGGGCAGGTGCTCGAGCTGCCGCAGGACGCCTCCTCCTGCGTCCTGATGCGGTCGGGCGACGAGCGCCTGTTCCGCTGCCATCTCGGACAGTCGGCCGGCTTCTACACGGTGCGGGTCGACGAGACGGTCGACCGGACCGCTCAACCTCCGCGCAAGGGCCGGGCGCTAGACCGGTGAGGAGCCATCCACCCTCGCCTGCCTGGAAGTGCGAATGATCGACGCGATGTCCGACGAGAGCCTCTCGGTCGAAAGCCCATCCGCCGACAGCCCGAACCTCGAGGCGATCCTGAGCATCCTGGTCGACGTCCAGGTGGTCATCGGGGCCGCCACGATGCCGGTCTCGGACCTCATGCGGCTGTCCCGGGGCGCGGTGGTGCCGCTCGACCACAAGGTCGGCCAGCCGGTCGACGTGGTGGTCAACGGCCGGGTCATCGCGCGGGGCGAGATGGTGGTGCTCGACGACGACGGATCGCGGCTGGGGGTGTCGCTGACTGAGATCGTCGGCCAGGGCGCCGCACCGGCCCGGGCCGCCTGATCGCGGGCGGCGAAAGGACCGGAGCGGGCATGCGAGCAGCCAGGGGGAGGTCAGTGCGATGTCCATGACGGCAACGGCCCCCGCCGCCGGGCCCGATCACCGGGACATGAACGGCCCCGAGAAGGTGGCCGCCCTGCTGCTCGGGATGGGCAAGCCGCTCGCGAGCCGCCTGCTGAAGCATTTCGACGCCGTGGAGCTGAAGCTGATCACGCGCGCTGCGGCCGCGCTCGGCGCCGTCCCGCTGAACACGCTGGAACAGCTCGTCGAGGAACTCGCCTCCCAGTTCGCCAACGGGCTCGACCTGCTCGGCTCGGCGGCCGAGGTCGAGCACCTGCTCGGCAGCGTGCTGCCGCCCGACCAGGTGGCCGACATCATGTCGGACGCGCTCGGCAGCTCGAACTCCTCCACCTGGGTGCGCCTGTCCGACCTGCCCGAGAAGGTGCTGGCCGCCTATATCGGCAAGGAGCACCCCCAGACCGCCGCCCTGATCCTGTCGCGGCTGACCCCGGCGGCCGCCGCCCGCACCCTGGCCCAGGTGCCGGCCGCCGACCGCACCGATCTCACCAAGCGCATGCTCACGCTGCGGCCGGTCAGCGAGCCGACGATCCGCATCCTCGAGACCAAGCTGCGCGACGACCTGCTGCTCAACCCGGCCCGCGACCAGGGCGGGATCGTGCATTCCCGCATCGCCGACATCCTTAACCGGATGGAGACCGAGCAGATGGAGGAGGTGCTGGCCTCGCTCGCCACGACGCGGCCGGAGGATGCGACCGCGCTTCGCGGCAAGCTGTTCTCCTTCACCGACGTCACGCGGCTCACCGCCAAGGCGCGCAGCGTGCTGTTCGACAAGGTGCCGACCGACCTCATCGTGCTGTCCCTCAAGGGCACCGATCCCGAGTTCCGCGACCTCGTGCTGTCGGCCATCGGGGCGCGGGCCCGCCGCCTCATCGAGAACGAGCTCAAGGCCGATGCCGGCACGGCCAAGGAGGTGAGCGGGGCGCGCCGGTCGATCGCCAACATGGTGCTCGAGATGGCGGCGCGCGGCGAACTCGAGATCCATGCGGATGCCGATGCCGCCTAGCCCGACCGACCCGCGCCTCCTGATCGGGGGGAGCCCACGCCATGGCTGAGGGGGGCGACCGCGACGACAAGACCGAACTTCCCACCGAGAAGAAGCTCCGCGAGGCGGTCGAGCAGGGCAACCTGCCCATCTCGCGCGAGGCGCCGCTGTTCGCGTTCCTCGCCGCCTCGCTGCTGCTCTGCACCCTCATGCTGCGCGACAACGCGGCCCGACTGATCGACACGCTCGCCCGCCTCATGGACAACCCCGGGGGCTGGGCGCTGAGCAACGGGGCGGATGCGGCCGACCTCGGTGGCGCGGTGGTGGGCGCGATGGCGACCTTCCTCGTGCCCGTCTTCATCCTGTTCATCGCCGCGGGCCTTGCGGTGTCCTTCGCCCAGCACCTGCCGCGCGTGGTGCTGTCGCGCATCGCGCCCAAGCTCAGCAAGCTGTCGCCTATGGGCGGGCTGAAGCGGCTGCTCGGCCGGCAGGGGCTGATCGAGTTCGCCAAGGCGCTGTTCAAGATCGCCCTGACGATCGCCATCGTGGCCTTCGTGATGAGCGCGGGTCGCGACCTTGTGATCGACGCCATCTTCGTCGACCCCATCGGCATCCCGGGGACGATGCTGTCGCTGTTCGTCCGGCTGCTGTCGGGCGTGGCGACGGCCTTCGTGCTCCTGGTGGGCGCCGACCTCGTGCTGACGCGGGTCACCTGGAACAAGTCCATGATGATGAGCCGGCAGGAGATCAAGGACGAGTTCCGGCAGGCCGAGGGCGACCCGATGGTCAAGGCCAAGCGCCGCTCGCTCGCGCTCGACCGCGCCCGCCGGCGCATGATGAAGGCCGTGCCGCGCGCGACCGTCGTGATCGCCAACCCCACCCACTTCGCCATCGCGCTGCGCTACGTGCGCGAGGAGACCGCCGCCCCCATGGTGGTGGCCAAGGGCCAGGACCTCGTCGCGCTCAAAATCCGCGAAATCGCCGAGCAGCACGGCATTACGGTGATCGAGGACAAGCTTCTAGCAAGGTCCATGTACGACCATGTCGAGGTGGAGCAAGCGATCCCGCCCCAGTTCTACAAAGCTGTCGCCGAGATCATCCATTTCATCATGGCCAAGAACAATAAAAAGACGTCCCTCGAACGCTCCCGGGTGCTTCGTTGATCGATAAAGCTGATGCCGCCTTGGCGGAGTATTGTGAAGTCATCGAGCAGAACATCGGCGCCTTCGTCGACGAACTGCGGGCCATCGATCTCGTCGACCTCGTCAGCTTCATCCGGCTCGAGAGCTTCGCGACGATCGAGGATTTGGTGAACAGCTCGACCGAGCTGTTCTTCAAGCCGGACATGCTCGTGTTCTCCTGGGCGGCGGCCGTCGACCTGCGATGGGACGCGCTGCCGGTCGTGACCCTCGGGCTCGAGTTCCGGCATCCGACCGTGTCGGTGTTCTTCAACCTGACGATGCGCGACGCAGGCGAGCAGGTCGAGGTGCTCGGGCTGAGCTTCGAGGAGCCGCCCCGCGCCCCGCGCGAGGCGCTGGCCCGGGCGCTGGCCGATGCCCGCCTGGTCCGCCGGTCCAGCCCGCCCCTGCCGGCCGTGGCCGTCGCGGCGCGGCGCCTCAGGCGGGGGCTGCCGTGGCCGTGACCCCGCGACAGGGGCGCTGACCCGACCGTGGCAGGCGAGCGCCAGGGGCGAGGCCGGCCGCCTGCCGTGCTCGAAGGCCGCCGGCTGGCCGGCGCCGGCGCCGCGGCCGGGCCGGGCGAGTGCACCTACACGATCACCGAGCCGCCCCGGCCGGTCCCCTCCGGCGACAAGCGCGACCGCCCGCGGCAGCGGACGCGCCTGCGCACCGGCAAGATCCTGGACCGCCGCGGACAGTTCGTGACCGAGTGCCTGATCTACGACCGCTCCGAGGGCGGCGGCCGCCTGCGGCTCCCGGCCGAGATCGCGCTGGCGGCCTCGATCCAGCTCTACGAGGACCAGAGCGCCGCCCTGCTCCAGGCCGAC
>CAXUMV010000092.1:0-2715 GCA_964252065.1 uncultured Lichenihabitans sp. | reverse complement strand
GTGTGGCGCACCAAGCGCGAAGTCGGCATCCGGTTCCGCCCCGCGGCACCGACCCCCCGCACCCGCGCGCTCGAAGCCGAGATGCAACGGCGCTTCTATGCCGTGAAAGACTAGCGGGGTAAGCCTCGCCTCTCGCGGATGATGCCCTTCTCCCGCAAGCGGGAGAAGGTGGCCGACAGGCCGGATGAGGGGACCCTCCGGCCCGCTCCAAGCCACCCCGCCCAAGACCCCTCATCCGCCCTGTCGGGCACCTTCTCCCCGCTGGCCGCGGGGCGAAGGAGCTGATCTGGACGGGCTCCATGACCCTGACCAAGGGCCCTGCTTGAAGAGCCGTAGCTTGCCATGCGCACGCATTTTGCTTAGGCCGCCCGGACACCGGAAGGCACCCCACCTCATGATCCTGCGCTCCTCCCCCGCCTCGCCGTTCGGCCGGAAAGTCCTGATCGCGGCCGACCTCGCCGGCCTCGGCGGGCGGCTGAGCGTGGTCCCGGCCGATACCGGCAGCGACACCGACTCGCTGCGCCGCGAGAACCCGCTCGGCAAGATCCCGACGCTGATCCTCGAGGACGGCTCCGCGCTCTACGACAGCCGGGTCATCGTGGAGTATCTCGATCACCTGGCCGGCGGCGGGGTGCTGATCCCGGCCGAACCAGCGGCCCGGTTCCGGGCCCTGACCCTGCAGGCCCTGGCGGACGGGATGGCCGATGCCGCCCTGCTCGGCGTCTACGAGGGCCGGTTCCGCGCCGAGACGGAGCGCTCGGCCACCTGGGCCGCCTACCAGGCCGGCAAGGTCGAACGGGCGCTCGCGACCCTCGAGGGCGCCCCGCCCACCGGCACCATCGACATCGGCCACGTCGCGCTCGCCTGCGCGCTCGGCTATCTCGACCTGCGCTACGAGCAGGCCTGGCGCGCTGGCCATCCGGCCCTGGCGGCCTGGCTCGCCGCCTTCGCGGCCGCCGCGCCGGACTTCGACAGGACGGCTTTCAAGGGCTGAGGACCGCCTATCGCGAGCCGCCCGCCCGCGGATCGAACCGGTCGCGCAGGCCGTCGCCGAGGAGATTGAGCCCGAGCACCGCGGCCGCGATCGTAAGGCCCGGCGCGATCGCCATCCAGGGCGCCTGGCCGAGATAGGTCTGGGCGTCCGCCAGCATGCGGCCCCAGCTCGGGGCCGGCGGCGGCAGGCTGAGCCCCAGGAAACTGAGGCCGGCCTCGACCAGGATCGCGAGCCCGCATTGGACCGTCGCCTGCACGGCGAGCAGGCCCGCGATGTTGGGCAGGACATGGTCGGTCGTGATGCGCCAGGGCGCCTTGCCGAGCGCCTCGGCCGCAAGGCAGAAGGGCTGCGCCCACACGCGCAGCGCCGCCGCGTGCGTCACCCGCGCGAAGACCGGCACGTTGAACAGGCCGATGGCGAGGGTCGCGGTCGCCCGGCCGGGCTGGGTGAGCGCGGCGATCATGATGGCCGACAGCACGGCCGGAAAGGCCAGCACGACATCGGCGCCCCGCAGGATCGCCTCCTCGGCCCAGCCGCGCCGGGCCGCCGCCAGCCCGCCGAGCAGGACGCCCAGGCCGAGCGACAGGCCCACGGCCGTGAACGCGATGGTCAGCGAGTTCCAGCTCCCGGCCATGAGCATGGAGGCGATGTCGCGGCCGTAGGCGTCGGTGCCCGCGAGCCCGGCGGCGCCGGGCGGCTTCAGCTTGAGCAGCAGCCGCATGCGGCTCGGCGGCTCGGGGGTCCAGACCTGCGACAGGGCCGCGACGGCCAAAAAACCGCCCGTGATCGTAAGGCCGGTGAGAAGCCGGGCCTGTCCCGGCCGGGGACGAGGCGCCCTCAAGCCGCCCTCAGGCGCGGGTCGAGCCAGAGATAGGCAAGGTCGACCAGCATGTTGACCCCGATCACCAAGCCGGCCAGCACCATGGCGACGCTGCGGATCACCGTGAGGTCCCGCTGCGCCAGCGCCTGGGAGGCGAGGCGGCCGAGCCCCGGCAGGTTGAACACGTTCTCGACCAGCACGGCGCCCGCGATGAGCACCGAGAACTGCAGGCCCACAATCGTGGCGATCGGCACCAGAGCGCTCGGCACGACGTGCCGCCACAGCACCCGGCGTGCCGACAGCCCCTTGGCCCGGGCGGTGCGCACGAAATCGGCGTTCGCGACGTCCAGCACCGCGGCGCGCGCGAAACGGGTCAGCACCGCGGCCTGCGGCAGGGCGAGCGCGACGGCGGGCAGCAGCAGCGACTTCAGCGCGGCGCCCGGATCGGCCCAGCCCGGGAAGCCGCCGGCCGCGAACCAGCGCAGCGTCGTCGAGAACAGCAGGATCAGCAGCAGGCCGACCCAGAAATCGGGCACCGCGATGCCGGCCTGGGCGAACACGGAGGCCGCCCGGTTCGCCGCCGGGACGGCGCGGCGCGTCTCGGCGACCTCCTGCCCCCTGCGCCGGGAGCCGCGCCCCGACGGCCCGCTCGACACCGAGGCGCTGATGGGCGAGGCGGTGACGGTCTACGACGAGGCCGACGGCTTCGCCTGGGCGCAGCTCGGGCAGGACGGCTATGTGGGCTACCTGCCGGCCGAGGCCTTGGGAGAGCCCGGACCAGCCCCAACCCACGCGGTCGCGGCGCTGCGGACCTTCCTCTATCCCGTGCCCGACCTGAAGGCCCCGCCCGGCGCCTACCTGTCGATGGGCGCCGGCGTGAGCCCGATCGACACCGCGGGCG
>CAXUMV010000091.1:0-10537 GCA_964252065.1 uncultured Lichenihabitans sp. | reverse complement strand
GACCTCGCCCGCATCGTCCTGAGCGAGCTCGAGCTGCGCACCCTGGCGACCACCGACGGCCTGACGGGGGCGATGTCGCGGCGGGCGTTCCGGGAGGAGGCGGGCCGCGCCCTGGCGCTCGCCATCCGGCATCGCCACGACATGGCGTGCATCACCTTCGATCTCGACCACTTTAAGGACATCAACGACGCGAACGGCCACGCCCTGGGCGACGAGGTGCTGGCGGCGACGACCGAACTCTGTCGCGAGCTTCTCCGACGATCGGACCTCGTCGGCCGGATGGGCGGGGAGGAGTTTGCCGTCCTGCTGCCGCATACGACTGCGGCTGCGGCATTCGAGGTGGCCGAGAAGCTTCGCCTGAGCATGGCCCAGAAAAGCATCGCGGGACCGTCCGGACCGATCGGCTTCTCGGCCAGCTTCGGCCTGGCTTCGCTCGAGCAGGGCGTACACGACATCGAGACGCTTCTGCAGCGCGCCGACAATGCCCTCTACGATGCAAAGGCGCAGGGCCGGAACCGGTGCGTCGTCTGGCAGACCACCGAGAAGGTCAACCCCTCCCTGCTCCGGCGCGTCTTCAAGTCCGGCCGGATCGCGTTCAACGGCGGGCAATCCTCCATCGACTGCACCGTGCGGGGCCTCTCGGATCAGGGCGCAAGCCTGGACGTGATCAGCACCGCGAACGTGCCGGACGTGTTCAAGCTCCGCATCGATGCCGACGACCTGTCCCGGGGCTGCCGGGTCCTGGCCAAGCGGGACAGGCACCTCGAGGTGGAGTTCGCCTGACACTGCGCGCCTGCGACCGGGACGGGGTCGCCGTGATCGGCGGGCTGTCACGAACCCGTCAGAAAAGGCCGTCATGAGGGGCGGATCCACCTCCCTCGGGGTCTCGGCTCGATGCGTCTTCTCGCCACCATCTTCACCGGACTGCTTGCCACGGCGAGCGCGTCGGCGGCCGACCAGCCGCACAACGTGATCCTGTTCGTGGCCGACGGCCTCCGGAGCGTCATGGTGGACGAGATGACCGCGCCCGCGATGGCGGCACTCGCCCGCGGCGGGGTGACGCTGCGCAACGGCCACGCGCTGTTTCCGACCTTCACGACCGCCAATGCCTCGGCGATGGCGACGGGGCACTATCTGGGCGACACGGGCGACTTCTCGAACACGATCTATGCGGGCTTCCAGGTGCCCGGCGCGGGCAAGAGCCTCACCCCGTTCCTCGAAAGCGATCCCGTGCTCGGAGACGTCGACGCGCATTTCGGCGGCGACTACCTCGACGAGGCCACGATCCTCAAACTCGCCCGCGACAAGGGGTTCGGGACGGCGTCGGTCGGCAAGCTCGGTCCCGCGCTGATCTTCGACCACACCGAACGCAGCGGCACCAAGACCGTCGTCATCGACGACGCGACCGGAACCGAGAAGGGCATCCCGCTCTCGCCCGAGATGCAGGAGCGGTTGAAGTCGGCCGGCCTGCCGCTCGCGGCCCCCTTGCGCGGACCGAACGGGGCGTCGGGCAACGCCAAGACGCCGGGCACCGCCATCGCCAACGTCGCGCAGCAGGACTGGTTCGCGGCCGCGGCCTCGCGCGCCGTGCTGCCCCTTCTCGCCGACCGGCATCGTCCCTTCGTCATGGTGTTCTGGTCGCGCGATCCCGACGGCACGCAGCACAACCAGGGCGACAGCCTCGGCACGCTCGTGCCCGGCATCAACGGGCCGACCTCGCTGGCCGCCATCCGCAACGCCGACGACGACCTCGCCCGGCTCCGGGCGGCCGTCCAGGAGCTGGGCCTCAGCGAAACGACCGACATCATCGTGACGGCGGACCATGGTTTTTCGACCATCGCCAAGGCGAGTGAGACCAGCGCGGCCGGCAAGGACGAGTATACCGATGTACCCAAGACCCTGCTGCCGGTCGGCTTCCTGGCGATCGACATCGCAAGAGCCCTCGACCTGCCGCTACTCGACCCCGACGTCGACGGGGCTCCCATCGCGGCGGGCCGCCACACGAAGTTCGGCAACGGGCTGATCGGGGGCGACCGCGACCATCCCAAGGTCGTGGTGGCGGCCAATGGCGGCTCGGATCTCGTCTATCTGCCGGACGGCGACAAGGCCGTCGCGGGCCGCGTCATCGAGGCGCTGCTCGCGCAGGACTACGTGAGCGGGCTCTTCGTCGACAAGGCGCTCGGCTCGTTCCCCGGAACGCTGACCCTCGACGACATCGCCCTCGTGGGCACCGCCGTCACGCCGCTGCCGGCCATCGTGGTCAATTTCCGGTCCTTCGATACGGTCTGCGGGGAGCCCGTCCGCTGCGCGGTCGAGATCGCCGACACCGGCCTGCAGCAGGGCCAGGGCATGCACGGCTCGTTCAGCCGCGCCGACACGTGGAACTTCATGGCGCTCGGCGGACCCGACTTCAAGGCGGGCTTCGTCGACCATACACCCACCAGCAACGCCGATCTCGGCCGCACGATCGCCCACCTCCTCGACCTTCCGCTGGCCGACCACGGCAAGCTGGTGGGCCGTGTCCTGACCGAGGCGCTGACGCAGGGCGACCTCCCCGCCGTCACGAGCCGGACCCTCGTGTCCGACCCTGCCCCCAACGGCCTCCGGACCGTCTTGAACCTGCAGCAGGTGGGCGAGACCCGCTATTTCGATGCCGCCGGCTTCCCGGGCCGGACCGTCGGGCTCACGCTCGAGGGTCCGGCCGCTCCGCCGCGCTGAGAAGCGCCCCCGCTATCCCAGCCGGGGATCGAGCGTGACCGCCCACAGGTCGGTGTCGGCACGGTCCTTGAGCGTGACGGTCATCTGCTCGGAGGCGCCGTCGATGGCGACGTGGCCGAAAAACTGGTAGCCGGCCGAGGGCGGGAGGTTCGACTGCCCGGCCGGCGGCGCCTTGATGAAGCGCACCTCCGGCCCGAACGTGTTGTCGAGGGTGTTCGGCCCGAAGGTGCCGGCATGGATCGGCCCCGACACGAACTCCCAGAACGGCTCGAAATCCTGGAACTGCGCCCGGTTCGGGTCGTAGTGGTGGGCCGCGGCGTAGTGCACGTCGGCCGTGACCCAGACCGTGTTGCGGATGCCGGCGGACTTGATGAAGCGCAGGACGTCCGCGATCTCGAGCTCCCGGCCGCGCGGCGGCCCGTCGCCCTGCGCGAAGGCTTCCGAGCCCGTGCTGTGCTCGCCGTCGTCGTAGACGATGAGGCCGAGCGGCATGTCCGAGGCGATGACCTTCCAGGTCGCGCGCGAGGCCAGCAGCGCGCGCTTGAGCCAGGCGATCTGGTCCGGCCCGAGGAAATAGGCGCCCGGACCATAGCCGGCCTGATCGTTGGGGCCGTTCGGGCCGCGATAGCTCCGCTCGTCCAGCATGAAGACGTCGAGCAGCGGGCCGTACTTGATGGTGCGGTAGACCCGTCCCGGCTCCGCGATGCTTTCCCGGATCGGGTACATCTCGTGGAAGGCCCGGCCCGCATGGGCCGCAAGATCGAGGATCGAGCGGTCGTGGTACTGGGGGCCGAGCCGCTTGGACAGCGACCAGTTGTTGGTGACCTCGTGGTCGTCCCACTGCGCGAAGATCGGCACCGCAGCCGCGAAGGCGCGGACGTTGGCGTCGAGCATGTTGTAGCGGTGGGCGGCGCGGAAGTCGTCGAGCGACTCGGCCACGCGCGTCTTCTGCTCGACCAGGACGTCGTTCTTCCACAGCGTGCCGTCGGGCAGCGCGACCTCGGGTTTCATGATGCCGTCGGCGTAGATCGTGTCGCCGGAGTGGATGAAGAAGTCGGGCCGCGTCCGCAGCATGGCGGCATAGGTCTTCATGCCGCCGTCCGCGCTGTTGATGCCCCAGCCCTGCCCGGCGACGTCGCCGCCCCACACGAAGCTGACGGCGCGGCGGTTGGTGGGCGCGGTGCGGAAACGGCCGACTTGAGGCTCGCCCACGATGTTGATGTCGGCAAGGTCGCGGAAGCGGACCCGGTAGAAGAGATCCTGGTCGGACGGCAGGTCCTCGAGAAGCATTTTGGCCGTGAAGTCGCTTTCCGGCAGCGCGTTGATCGGCGGCAGGGCGCGCGCGTTCCGGAAACTGTCGGTCGTGGCGACCTCGACGAGCATCTGGGACGGCCGGTCCGCGCGGGCCCAGATGACGCCCGACTCGGTGCTGACGTCGCCCGATTGCAGGCCGTGGGTGATGACCGGGCGATCCGCCGCCCGCGACAGGCGCGGAAAGGAGAGCCCGGCCGCCGCTCCAAGGCCGGAGGCGAGAACCGTCCGGCGGGTCGGCTTATGCGATAGCGTCATGAGCAGCCTCTTCGTCAGTTCCTCGGCTGGACGCTCCCGTGTGACAGGCGCATTCCAGACTCGCGTTGTGGGGTTTTCAGCGGCGCGTTGCGTTTTCGGTCGAAAGAGGCCGCCAAGAGGAACCCGTGTATCCCTTGACCAGTTATGCCGCGCGAGCGACGGTTCGGTGACATCGGCCTCCTTGCGGGCCGGTCGGGCGGCTGCGGCAGACACCAGCTTCGCGCCAGCAGACCGTGGCGATCACGCCACACGGTCGCTTTGTCGACGCCACAACGGGCCTTCGTTAACAAGTTGTCATCCTGGCGCGTCCTCCTGCAGCCGTCTTTTCAGAACGGGTGCCGCCATGCGTCTTCCCACCTCGACATCGATTGCCGCCCTTGTCGTCACCCTGGCATCCACCGATGCTGCCCTGGCGCAGGCCGTCAATACCTCGGCGTCCAACGTAAACGTGTTGAACCTGCTTGCGCCGTTCCTCCACCTGAACGCCGACCCGACCGGGCGGGCGACCCTGCGGGAAAGCCTCGACGCGGCGGTATCGCTGAACAACGCGGCGTCGGCGGAGAGCCGGGCGCGGGCGATCAGCGACAAGGCGCTGCCGGGCAACACGCCCTTCCTCGGCACCATCACGCTCGCCAACGGCACGGTCGTGCCGCTCGGACCGGCCGACAACCTCGCCGGCGGCGAACCGCTGCAGGCGATCCAGAGCAATCCCGGCCAGCCCGGCACGATCGCCCCGCTCCAGAGCGTCGGCGGCTACGGAACGGTGCTCGGCCCTGTGTACCAGACGGGTATCCGGAGCAGCACGGCGACCAGCGGCCCCCTCGCGAACACCTTCGACCTGCTCAACCGCGCCTATACCTTCACCAGCGCCGATCTCGGCGTCGCCAAGAACTATTTCGCCAACGGTGCAGCCACAAACCCGAGCGTCACGCCTCCGGGTTATGTCCCGGTGCCGGCCGTGGCGCCTGCCGGCTACACACTGCCCACCTTCAACGGCCTGCCCAACACGACCGACAGCGTGCTCGACCTCGCCTATGGCGTCACCAGCCGGCAACCCGGTCAGGACGTCTACGGCGACTCGCGCCCGGTGCAGGTCGCGCCGACCCGCATCCAGAGCTTCGATCCCACGTCCCTCAACGGCCTCGCCACCAACCCTTCGTTCCCGAGCGGGCATACCAATTACGGCATCACGGACAGCATCCTGCTCGGCATGCTGACACCCTCGCTGTACCAAAGCATGCTCGCCCGCGGGGCCGAGTACGGCGACAGCCGCATCGTCCTGGGCGTCCACTATCCGCTGGACATCGTCGGAAGCCGGGCCTTCGCGGCCTACGACCTCGCGCAGGCCTTCACCAACCCGCTCTACATCGGCAACGCCGCGACGACGAGCGGCGCCGCCATCGACCTGCCGACCTTGTTCACCCAAGCGCGCGGGGAACTTGCGACGTATCTCTCGACGCAATGCGGCGCCAGTGTCGCGAGCTGTGCGACCAGTGCCGCCAATATGGCCAACGATCCCTACGCGCCGTCCGCCGCCACCCAAGCGCTCTATCGGCAGCGGCTGACCTACGGGCTGCCGACGCTCACCTTCGACCAGGCACCCCGCGAAGCTGCGCCGGCGGGCGGCCCCGACGCCTCGATCCTCCTCGCGACGGTCTACGGCGGGAGCACCGCGGCCGCGACCAGGATCGCGCCCGGCGGCGGCATCGACGGGTCGCTGCAGACCAGCACCATCAACCAGATCATCGTGAACTCGGAGACCAACGCGCTCGCCTCGTTCTACGGCACGCCGCTCAGCTACTGGACCCGCATCGACCTCTACGCGGCGGCGGGCTACTTCAGCGGCGTGTCCGGCACCCTGACCATGGCTCCGGGCGACCGGCTCGTCGTGCCGGCCACCATCGCCGACGGCGGAACGGTCTACGGCAACGGGGCGACGCTCGCCGGCGACGTGACCGCCCAGGCGGGCGGCACATTCGCAGGCGGCTCGGCGAGCGCAGCCGCGACAACGATCGTCGGCGGCAACCTGACGCTGCAGCCGGGTTCCTCCTACGCCGTGACCGCGACGCCGACCGGGGTGAGCAGCACGGCCGTGGCCGGCAGCGCGACCGTCGATGGCTCGGCCCTGGTCGTGACCGCGACCGGCGCGCTCCTGCCCTTCACGCAGGCTCAGGTCCTGAACGCCACCGGCGGGATTTCCGGCGCCTTTGCGTCCGCCTCGAGCGAAACGCCGGGCCTGGCCACCTTCGTGAGCACATCCGGCACGGGAGCCACCCTCACGATCGACCGCACGGACGTGAACTTCGCGGGCGTCGGCGCAACCGCGAACCAGCGCAGCATCGGGGCTGGTCTCGCGCTCGGCGGCGCCACCACGACCGATCCAGTGGCAGGCGCGACCCTGAACGCCCTCTTTCTCAACGGGCTAGCCTCGCCCGCCCTTGGTCAGCGAAGCCTGGACCGGCTGAGCGGGGAAGGTCTCGCGGCGACCCAGAACGCCGCCCTCCAGGCGGGCCATGCCTTCACCGCGGCGATCGTGGACGAGCAGAACGCGTGGCGCATGGGCAGCTCGGGCGGGTACGCGCCGGCGCCGACGGGGCTCGACGCGGTGCCCTCCGGCGCGCTCGGCTACGCGGCCGCCCCGCAGGCATCTTTCCCAGCCCTCAAGGGGCCGCTCGTGACGGCGCCGCCCCCGCGGCAGTGGCGCGTGTGGGGCGGCGGATTCGGCGGCAAGAACGACATCGACGGCGAGGCGGCTCGCGGCACGGCCCGGCAGACCGACACGTTCTACGGCGGGCTGATCGGCCTCGACTACCAGGCGCAGCCCAACTGGCTGCTCGGTGCCGCGGTCGGGGGCAGCGGTGCGGACTTCAACGTTCCGGGACGGGCTACCTCCGGCAGCGTCACGGGAGCGCACGGCGCGCTCTTCTCCTCCTACAGCTTCGCCCAGGGATTCTATGCCGACGGCTCGGTCTCGTTCAGCGGCTTCTCCAACGACACCCGCCGCATCGCGGGCGGCGTCGGCGGCGTGGCGGCCGAGACGGAGCGCGCCTCCTTCGACTCCTTCGAAGTGCGGGCCCGCGGCGAGATCGGCAAGAGGCTGATTTACGGCGCGACCGGCGTCACCCCTTTCGCGGCGGTGGAATACGCCAGTCTGGATGCCGACGGGTTCGAGGAGCGGCTTGCCGGAGGCGGCATCGGGGCGCTCGGCCTTCGCGTCGCATCGCGCACCACGGAGTCGCTGCCGGTCTTCGCCGGGCTGCGGCTGGATGGCCTCTACACGCTGCCGGGCGGGCAGGTGATGCGCCCCTACGTGCAAGCGGCCTACGTCCACGAGTTCGACACTACCCGGGCTCTCGTCAACAACCTGCTGGCGTTGCCGAACGCCGCCTTCCTGGTGCAGGGCGCGCGGCCTGCCGAGGACGGCGCGCAGACCAAAGCCGGATTCGAACTCGCCATGCAGCGCAACGTGACGCTGTTCGCGAGCTTCGACGGGGAGTTCTCGGACGTGCAGACCGTCTACGCCGGTCGGGGCGGGCTCCGCGTCGCGTTCTGAGGCGGCTCCCGCGAATGACGCCCAAGGGGCCAAGGACGGGAACACGCCGTCCCTGTAACCCGATGACCCGCGCGGATGCGAGGCCTGGCCGGACCTGACCCGACGGCCATAAACCGTGCGGACTGGTGGATCCGGTCGGCTGCGTGCCTTGCTTGGGCCCCGTGCGAGAGCGAGGCGGCTCTACGGCGCACGCAACTGGCCGTACGCGGCACCGGATCGCGCCAATTACCGCATGCTCGGCGTGGCGGACCTCGTCCACGCGCTCGCGACGAAAACCGCTCCTCGCGCGTCCGGTGAACTCGCCCTGCATGTGCTGGAGGTCATGGAGGCGATCCTCGCATCCGGCGAAGGGAGCGGCGCGATCCGTCTCGACGGCGCGTCCGGCAACCGGCCCCGCTGTCCGAACCCGAGGCGGAGGATCTCCTGGCGCCGGGTGCCGTCACGCGGGCAATGGCCTGACGTGACGCGCCGCGATTGACTCGCCCCGGGTGCTTCGTAAGTTGGCCGGCAAAGGAGCTGCACGCTGGCCTTCGTCGTTCCGCAAGATCTGGCGCCGCGCGCTCTCATCCATACGGTGGCGAAGCTCCATTACGAGGGCGACCTGTCCCAGGTGGCCATCGCGCGCCGGCTCAACCTGTCGACCGCGACGGTGTCCCGCCTGCTGCGCCGGGCCCGGGCCGAGGGGATCGTGCGCATCGAGGTCCGCGATCTCGAGACGTCCGACGACGTCAACGCCCGCCTCGCCGGTCATCTCGGCCTGCAGCGCGCCGCCGTGGTCGACCTCAGCACGGCGGGCGGCATGGCGGCCCTGGCGGGGCCGGTCGGCTCGTTCCTGAAGGAGGCCGATCTGGTCGCGGGCTCGGTCGTGGCGATCGGGTGGGGGCGCGCGGTGCGCGAGGTCATCGCTGCGGGCCTGCCGCGCCTGCCGGGCGTGATCACGGTCCCCGCCACGGGCGGCATGCAGCAGCCGGCGCCGCACTTCCAGATCGGCGAGTTCGTGCGCCACGCGGCCGAGCAGATGGGGGGAACGCCCTCCTTCATCCATGCGCCTTACCTGCCTTCGCGGGAGGCCCGGGAGGCGCTGCTGCGCGACGTCGCGACCTCCGAGCACCTGGCGCTGTGGGACCGGATCGATGCCGCCATCGTCGGCATCGGGGTCCAGCAGAGCGGCGATCCCGGTCAGGGACGGCTGCACGTCACCCGCGACGAGCAGGCGCTCGTGCATGCGGTCGGCGAGGTGATCCGGCACTACTTCGACGGCGAGGGCCGGCTGATCCCCTGGGACGGCGAGAGCCGCCTGATCGCGGTGTCGCCCGCCCAGCTCCGCGCCATCCCGCTCGTCGTGGGCGTGGCCGCCTCGCCCCACAAGGCCGCCGCCATCCGGGGCGCCGTGCGGGCCAGGCTGGTCAACGCCCTGGTGACCGACACGCTGACGGCCCAGGCCATCTTCGATCTGCAGGACTGAGACCCGGCCGCCCGGTCAGTCGGCGCCCTGTGAGCCCAGGGCGACGAGGGCCGGAGCCACGGGCGCCGGACCGCGGCGCGCGAGCGGGGCGGGAACGGCGTCCATGAGCGCACGGGTATAAGGCTCCCGCGGGTGCTCGAACACGGCGCGGCGGCTGCCCTGTTCGACGATGGTGCCGCCCCGCATCACGGCCACGCTGTGGCTCATGCGCTCGACGACCGCCATGTCGTGCGAGATGAAGAGATAGGCGATGCCCATCTCCTCCTGCAGCTCGAGAAGCAGGTCGAGCACGTGGGCGCGCACCGACACATCGAGGGCGGACACGCTTTCGTCCGCCACGATGATCTTGGGCTGCAGCGCGAGCGCGCGGGCGATGCAGATGCGCTGCCGCTGGCCCCCTGAGAACTCGTGCGGGTAGCGGGTCGCGTGGTCGGGCAGGAGGTGGACGCGCCGGAGCAGGGCCGCGACCCGGTCGCCCCGCTCGGCCCGTGTGCCGATGCCGTGGATCGCCAGCGGCTCGGCGATCGCCGCGCCCACCGACATGCGCGGGTCGAGCGAGGCGTAGGGGTCCTGGAAGATCATCTGGGCGACCCGGCGCACGGGGCGCATCGCGCGCGGCGACAGCCCCGCGATGGCGGTGCCGTCGATCACCACCTCGCCCTCGAACCGAAGCAGCCCCAGGACCGCCTTGCCGATGGTCGACTTGCCCGAGCCGCTCTCGCCCACGAGGCCGAGCGTGGTCCCGGCCGGGATGTCGAAGCTCACCTTCGTCACCGTGGGCGCGCGGGCCCGCCCGCGCCCGAACCAGCCCGCCCCGGCCCGGTAGGTCACCGCGAGATCCTTGACGAACAGCACCGGGCCCGGCGGGTTGGCAAGGGGCTGGGCCCGGGTGACCCGGGGCGGCCCGTCGGTGCCCGCGAAGGCGCCCAGGCGCGGCACGGCGTCCAGCAGCTGCCGGGTGTAGGCCTCGCGCGGCCGCTCGAAGATGTCGGCGAGCGCGCCCGTCTCGACGATGCGGCCGCCCCGCAGGAGCGCCACGCGGTCCGCCATCTCGGCCGCCACGCCCATGTCGTGGGTGATCAGGACGATGGAGGTGCCGAACTCCGCGCGGAGTTCGCGCATCAGCGTCAGGATCTGCGCCTGCACGGTGACGTCGAGCGCGGTCGTGGGCTCGTCCGCGATCAGCACCTTGGGGCGGCAGGACAGCGCCATGGCGATCATCACGCGCTGGC
>CAXUMV010000090.1:501-10542 GCA_964252065.1 uncultured Lichenihabitans sp. | reverse complement strand
GGTCGTCGAGCAGCACGAGGCCGGCGTAGCGGCCCTGCTCGTTGAGGAGCACGACCAGCTTGGCCGACCCCAGCGGGACCCTTGTCCTCGCCTCGGCGATCGTCAGGGTCGCGGGCAGGGTCGGCACCTCGGTCCGCATCAGCTTGCGCACGGACAGGTCGCGCATCCAGCCGACGTCGTGCGGCCCCCGGATGGCCTCGCCCCGCAGGTGGAAGCGCCAGGTCGCGAAGGAGTAGCCGAACAGCTCGCGCACGATGACCGAGGCGAGCGTCGCCGCGATCAGGGCCGCCACCGTGATGCTGAAATTGCCCGTGGTCTCGAGCGCCAGCGCCGTCATGGTGACCGGGGCTCCGATGACCCCGGCGCCGAAGGCCACCATGCCGGTCAGCGCCGCAAGGTCGGACGAGACGCCAAGCCCCGGATCGAGCAGCCCGCCGGCATCGGCGTAGAGCCGGCCGACCAGCGCGCCGATGAGCAGCGAGGCATAGAACAGCCCGCCGCGGAACCCCGAGCCGAGCGACACGGCCGACGCCAGGCCCTTGACGGCGATGATCAGCGCAAGGGCCCCGGGCGCCATGGCGCCCACGAAATCGCGCTCCATCGCCCCATGCCCCGCTCCCAGCACCTGGGGACTGACGAGGCCGAGCAGCCCGACCACAAGGCCCCCGGCCACGGTCCGCCAGGCGGCCGGCAGGCGCGAGCGGCGGAACAGCTCGTCGGTAGCCGACACCGCAAGCATCAGCACGATGCCGAGGCCGGCGCACACGACCGTCACGATGAGGATATGGACCAGATCCAGGGACGAGATGGGGCTGAGCGAGCCGGGCTCGATCAGGAAGTGCTGCGGCTCCATCCCGCGCATCACGAGGCCGGCGACGAGCGTGCTTGCCGCCACGGGGGCGAGCGCGCCGACCGTATAGGTGCCCAGCACCACCTCGAAGGCATAGAAGGCGCCTGCCAGGGGCGCCCCGAAGGCGGCCGAGATCGCGCCGCCCGCGCCGCAGGCGACCAGAAGCCGGAGGTCGGCCCGGCGCGCCGCCAGCCCGAGGCCGATGCGGGAGGCGACCGCGGCACAGATCTGGGCGTAGCCCGCCTCCAGGCCCACCGAGGCGCCGCAGCCGGAGGAGACGACGGTCTGCAGGGTGACGAGCGTGCTTCCGGTCAGCGAGAGGCGGCCGCCGTAGAGGGCGTTGGCCTCGATCGCGTCGGCAAGGCGCCCGCCCATCTTGCGCCCGAGCTGGGCGAGGCCCGCGAGCACCACCCCGCCGAGGGCGGGCACGAGAACCACGCGCCAGGGCGCCAGGTGCTCGGAGGCGCTGAGCCGCTGCCCGTACGGAAGGCCGAAGAGCACGACGTGCAGGGCCTGCACGGTCCAGCTCATGAGCCACACGAGCCCGCCGCTGATCAGCCCGACCACGAGCCCGACCAGCACCAGCCCCGCCTCGCGCGAGCGGACGAGGTTGCGCAGCGCCTGCGGTAGCAGCACCCGGACGCGCGTCCGGCCCGCACTCGGCTGCGTCGTCCCGTCGGGCTGCGCGGCGTTCGAGGGCGTGGTCCGGTCGGTCACGAGAGAGGCGGAGAGCGGACGGGCACGCGCCGATGCAGGGGGCAAAGTCCCTGCCCTGTCAATGGTCCATCCCGGTTGGCTCCTTCTCCCGCGGAGCGGGAAAAGGGCATCGCCCCTGATCCTACAGGGAGCCGGCGGGGACCAGGGCGCGCTTGGGCGCGAAGGTCACGGTCTGTCCGTCGCGGGCCACGAAGGAGCCCGGGGCGGCGGCCTGCAGCTCCGCCTGCATGGCGTCGAGATCGGCATCGGTATGGACGGGGTTGTGGTGGAAGGCGGCGAGCGCCTTGGCGCCGGACGCCCGGCACAGCCCGACCCCGGCCAGCCAGGTGGAATGGCCCCAGCCCCGGCAGGTGCCGTATTCCTTGGCCGTGTACATGCAGTCGAAGATGATGAGGTCCGCCTTGCGGCAGAACCGCACGAGGTGCGAGGCGGGCCACGGGTCGGTGTGCTCGACGTCCGAGATGTAGCAGACGCGCCGCCCGCCGTAATCGAACCGGTAGCCCGTCGCCCCGCCGGGGTGGAACAGCGGGCACGTCGCGACCGCCAGATCGCCGAAGGCCAGCGTCTCGCCCGCCTTGAACCCCACATGCTCGAACCGCGTCGGCAGCACGTCGAGGCTGACCGGAAAGAGCGGAGGCGAGAACATGGTGCCGAGCGCGGCGGCGGCACTCTCCCCGCCGAGATTGCCGCAGAAGGTCCGCACCGTGCTGCGCCCCTTGAGGGCCGGCATGAAGAACGGAAAGCCGGCGATATGGTCGTGGTGCAGATGGCTGAACAGCACGTCGACCTGCGCGGGCGGATCGGCCAGGATGGACTCGCCGGCCCGGATGAAGCCGGACCCCGCATCCACGAAGAAGAGCCGCTCGCCCAGCCGGATTTCGACGCAGGGCGTGTTGCCGCCGTAGCGGACGGTCTTGGGGCCCGTCGCGGGAAAGGACCCCCGCGTGCCCCAGAAGCGGACGGTCAGAGTGCCGGTCGCCGAAGCTGAATCGTCGGACCCTGACATTTGCTCGGAACCGCGGACAAAATCCTCACTGCCGAGGATTTGTTCTCAAAGCGGTGGCGAATGTCAAATTATCCGCTGCCGCAGGACAAGAATCCGCTTGAGTTCGGGCCAGAGATTCCAGAGGAGCGCCGCGATCACGACGCCGCCACCCGCCACGGCGGCAGCCCCCGGGTTCTCGCCGAAGGCGAGGTACACCATCAGCGGGCCGAGCACGACGTCGCTGATCCCGACCAGCGACACTTCGGCCGAGGGCGCGACCCGCGCCCCGGCCATGAACAGCGTCATGGCGAAGCCGACGGTCACGACGCCGAACAGCAGCATCAGCAGCCATGGGGCGGTGCCGAGCGGCTCGCCGGGCGACAGGGCGAACCCCGTGGCCGAGGCGAGCAGCAGGGCAAGCGTGTTGGACGGCATCATGGACTGGCCCGGATGACGGCGCGCGAGCACCAGCGACCACGCAAAGCCGAGGTTCATGACGAGGACCAGCGCGGCCCCCAGGACGCGGCCGGGGGCGAGCGCGCCGCCGCCGCCGAGCATGACCGCTACCCCGGCCAGCGCCGCCGAGCTCGCGATCAGGAGGCGCCTGGTGGGCGCCTCCCGGTTCCACGCCCAGGCGACCGCCGCCGTGACGAAGGGCGATGTCGCGTAGACGATCATCACCTCGGCGACCGTGGTCATGGTGAGGGCGAGGATGTAGGCGATCGAGGCCAGCGCGGTGACCGGCACGAGCGCCCAGTGCGCGGGGCTCATCGCGTAGTCGCGCCAGCTCAGGCGGCGGGTTTCGCCGGCCAGCACGGCCGCCGTGAAGAGCCCCCCGGCCAGCGAGCGCCAGGCCAGCAGCGTCCAGGGGTCGAAGGGTAGCGCCCGGGTGAACAGCCCCGCGCTGGCGTAGAGCACCCCGCCGACGAAGACGAGGAGCAGGCCTCGCCGTTGCGCCTGCGCCGCGGGCCTCGAGAGATCGGTCAATGAACGGGTCCGGACGGGCCGGCCCGCGGCCGGCGTCGGCGTCGCTCTACAGGATTCGGCCGCCCGGGGGGAGCGCTGGGCCTTGTTCCCGGGCCATCGGGGGCCGCAGGTCGGGCCGGCGGGCCGCCGTGACGGCCTCCGCCTCGGCCCGGCGCCAGGCTGCGATCCGCGCGTGATCCCCGCTCAGCAGCACGTCGGGAATGGGCCGCCCTTCGAACAGGCGCGGGCGCGTGTAGTGGGGGTACTCGAGCAGGCCGTCCTCGAAACTCTCCTCATCGCCCGACCGGGCGGCGCCCATGACGCCGGGCAGCAGCCGGACCGCGGCGTCGAGCACCGCGTAGGCGGCAATCTCGCCGCCCGACAGCACGTAGTCGCCGATCGAGATCTCCTCGAGCCCGCGGGCGGCCAGCACCCGCTCGTCGACGCCTTCGAAGCGGCCGCAGAGCAGGACGAGCCCCGGCCCCGCGGCGAGACGGCGGACGAGGGCCTGCGTCAACGGCCGGCCGCGCGGGCTCATGAAGAAGCGCGGCCGCCCGTCTCCAGGCGGCAGCGCGGCATCGAGCGCCGCGGCGACCACGTCGGCCCGCATCACCATGCCCGGCCCGCCGCCGGCCGGCGTGTCGTCCACCGCCCGGTGCCGGCCGAGCCCATGGCTCCTGACATCGACGGCCTCGAGCGACCAGAGGCCCCGGGCGAGCGCATCGCCGGCGAGCGAGGCGCCCAGCGGGCCCGGGAACCAGTCCGGGAACAGCGTGAGCACGGTGGCGGCCCACATCAGCGGGGCGCCCCGTCCTGCGGCTCGCCGTCCTCCCCCGCCGGGGCGAGCGCCGCGGGGGACACGGTCAGCCGGCCGCCGGGGATGTCGATGACGGGAACGAAGGCCGCCGTGAAGGCGACCAGCAGGCTCTCCCCGCCCTCCCCCACGATCTCCAGGATGTCGCCCGCTCCGTAATTGACCATCGCCGCGACCCGCCCGAGCGGCGTGCCGTCGGCCGAGACGGCCGCAAGGCCGATCAGGTCGGCGTGGTAGAACTCGTCCTCCGCCGCCGCGGGCAGGGCGGCGCGGTCGACCGTCAGGCGCAGGCCCGTCAGGGCGGCGGCGGCCTCCCGCGAGGCGATCCCCTCGAAGCGCGCCACCACCATGTCGTCCTTGAGCGCCCGCACGGCCGCGACCTTGAAGGCGCTCCGCCCGTCCTGCGACCGCAGCGGCCCATAGGACGCGATGGCGAGCGGGTCTTCGGTAAAGGACTTGACCCGCACCTCGCCCCGCACGCCATGGGGGGCGCCCACGACACCGACCAGGATCGTCGCGCTCACGATCGCGGTCCGGGCCGGCAGCCCGGCACGCCGGCCGCCCAATCTTGCAAATTGGGGGCGGCCCGCGTAGCCATACCCCGCCATTCGACCCAGCCTTGCCGGCCAGACAGGATCAGACCGCCCTCATGCTGACCAATCTTGTCCAGCGGATCGTTGAAGTCTGCTGCAACCACGCCAAGCTCGTGCTGGCCCTGGCGGTGCTGATCACCGCAGGCTCCTCCTATTATTCCTACTCTCACTTTGCGATCAACACCGACAGCAGCAAGCTCATCTCGCTCGACCTGCCCTGGCGCAAGCGCGAGACCGCGCTGAACGAGGCCTTCCCGCAGAACAGCAACCTGATCGTGATGGTGGTCGACGCCGCGACATCGGAGATCGCGGCCCGGGCGAGCGCCGATCTCGTGACCGCGCTGCAGGGGCAGACCACCCATTTCGAGTTCGTCGACCTGCCGCCCGAGGCGCGCTTCTACGTCAAGAACGGGCTGATGTTCCGGCCGACCGAGGCGGTGCAGGCGACGGCCGACCAGCTCGTCAAGGCGCAGCCCTTCATCAGCACGCTGTCCAACGATCCGACGCTCCGCGGCGTCGCCAACGCCCTGTCGCTGATCGGGTCGGGCGTCGAGCAGGGCCGCGCCCCGCTGGCCCAGGTGGCCCCGACCTTCGCCAAGCTGACCCCGGCGCTCGCGGCCGCGGGCGAAGGCAAGACGCAGCCCTTCTCCTGGCAGTCGCTGTTCGTGCCGGGCGAGGCCGACGCCGATGCGGGGCCCACGGCCGAGAACGGCCGCCGCCGTTTCGTCATGGTCAAGCCCAAGCTCGACTACGGCAAGCTCGAGCCGGGGGAGGCCGCGACCGACGTCGTCGAGCAGACGATCCGCGACCTCCACCTCACGGCCGAGAACGGGGTCCGGGTGCGGCTGACCGGCCCCATCCCGCTCAACGACCAGGAGTTCGGGACGGTCAAGGACGGGTTCCTGCTCAACAGCGCGCTGACCGTGGCGGCGGTGCTGCTCATCCTGTGGATGGCGCTGCGCTCGGGCCGGCTGATCCTCGCCGTGTTCGGCTCGACGCTGATCGGCCTCATGATCACGGCCGCGGTCGGGCTGTGGCTGGTCCATGCGCTCAACCTCATCTCGATCGCCTTCGCGGTGCTGTTCATCGGCATCGGGGTGGATTTCGGCATCCAGTTCTCGGTGCGCTACCGCGAGGAGCGCTACATGCTGCCCGAGCTCGTGCCCGCCATCGTGTCGGCCGGCGGCAAGGCCGGCCGGGCGCTGTTGCTCGCCGCGGTCGCGACCGCCGCAGGCTTCTATTCCTTCCTGCCGACCGACTACGAGGGCGTGTCGGAGCTGGGCATGATCGCCGGCAACGGCATGATCATCGCCTTCCTGATCTCCATCACCGTGCTGCCCGCCATGCTGACGCTGCTGCACCCCCCTTCGGAGGGACACGAGGTCGGCTACACCTGGCTCGCGCCCGCCGACGCCTTCCTCAAGCATCACCGGGTGCTGGTGATCGGGGGGACGATCCTGATCGTGCTCGCCGGCTCGCCGCTGCTGCGCAACCTGCGGTTCGACTTCAACCCGCTGAACCTCAACTCGCCGACCGTCGAGTCCGTGGCGACCCTGCTCGACCTGCAGCGTGATCCCAACACCACCAGCAACACCATCCAGCTGCTCGAGCCGAACCTCGAGGCCGCGACCGCGCAGGCCAAGCGGATGGCGGCCGTGCCGGAGGTCGGCCACGTGACGACGCTGCAGAGCTTCGTCCCGGACGACCAGACGGCCAAGCTCGCGATCCTCGAGGACGCCCGCTCCTTCTACGAGGGCACCTTCGAGGCGACGAACCGCAAGCCGGCCCCGACCGACGCCGAGGACAAGGCGGCGCTCGCCACCATGGCGGATTATGCCGACCGGGCCGCCGCCAAGGGAACGGGCGAGGACACAGCGACCCTCAAGCGCTTCGCCGAAGCGGCCCGCAAGGTCGCGGCCGGGGGGCCGGAGACGCGCCAGGCGCTCGGCCGGTCGGTGCTGCCCCCGCTCGGCATCCTGCTCGAGCAGCTCAAGGACAACCTGAACGCGACGGCGATCACGCTCGACACCCTGCCGGCCGACCTCAAGCGCGACTGGGTCGACCCCAAGGGCCAGGCCCGGCTCGAGATCTTCCCCAAAAACCTCAGCGACAGCAACGAGAACCTCAAGGCGTTCGCCGACGCGGTGCTGGCCGTCGACCCGGAGTCGACGGGCGAGCCCATCCTGGTGCAGGAATCGGGCAAGACCGTCATCTGGGCCTTCATCGAGGCCGGGGCCTGGGCGCTGGCCTCTATCGCGATCCTGCTCGTGGTGGTGCTGCGCCGCCTCAGCGACATGCTGCTGACCCTGGTGCCGCTGCTGCTGGCCGGAGTGCTGACGCTGGAGATCTCGGTGCTGATCGGCCTGCCGCTGAACTTCGCCAACATCATCGCCCTGCCGCTGCTGCTCGGGCTCGGGGTCGCGTTCAAGATCTATTTCGTGCTCGCCTGGCGGTCGGGCGAGACCAGCATGCTGACCTCGAGTCTCACGCGGGCGGTGTTCTTCAGCGCGCTCTGCACGGCCGTGGCGTTCGGCAGCCTGTGGTCGTCCAAGCACCCCGGGACCTCGTCCATGGGCGAGCTCCTGGCCCTGTCGCTGGTCTGCACGCTGTTCATGGCCGTGGTGTTCCAGACCGCCCTGATGGGGCCGCCCCGGCAGGTCGAGCGCGTGGGGACCGCGCCGTCCAAGCCCGCGCCGCTGCGTCGCGCCGCCTGACGGCGTCCGGGCGCGCCCCGTATACGGTTTGTTAAACATAACCGGAGAAAGTCGGGGTCAGATAAACCTTTGTGAAGGCCGTTCGCAGTGCACACAGACTCCCCTGCACGCTCCGACGACGACGCCCCCCTGCCCCATCGGGCGGACCCGATGCCCACGCCGGCACCGGCGGTGGAGGCCGGGCGCGAGCCGGCCCCCATCCTGCTGTCGGAAAGCGAGGGCGAAGCCACGCTCCGTCTCCTGCGCTCCTGCGTCGAGGCCATGCATCTGCTGCAGGCCAAGGTCGACGGCGTCGAGCACCAGATCGCCGAGCAGCGCGAGATCGGCGCACGCGAGACGGCCGTCCTCCGGGCCGATTTCCTGGCCCTGCAGGCGTCCCGCGGAGACGAGGAGGCGCGGCTCGCCGAAGCCGAGCAGCGCATCGCCCGCCTCGACGCCGGCGCGCAGGAGTTCGCCCAGCGCCATGCCGAGGACGTCGCCTCGGCCCGGACGGAGGCCGTCACCTGGCGCATGCGCGTCGAGACGGACTCCATGGCCTTCGACCAGCTGAGCGGGCGTCTCACGTCGCTCGAGACCGGCCTTGCGGCCAAGCTCGACCAGGCCGAGCAGACGATCGTCGAGCGCGAGACGGACAATGTCCGGCTCAAGACCGAGGTCCGGATCGTGGAGAGCGCCTCGGACCAGCTGCGCATGCGCCTGAGCGGCCTCGACGCCACCATCGCGGACCAGCGCGCCCGCATCGCGTCGCTGCAGAACAAGCTCGCCACCGCGACCTACGCCATCCGCTTCGAGCACCTGGCGCGCACCAACGAGGCGATCGAGACCGGCGACATTCTCGACCTCGGCACGCTGCCGGGCGGCAGCCTGATCTCGGCCGCCTGATCAGAAAAGGTCGCCGAAGCCGCCGGTGCGCACAGCGCTGCGGGCCAGCGCGGCCCGGACGCGCGGCGCCGTGAGGGCCGCGAGTTCCTCGGCATAGAGGTAGCCGGGCGCGGCGCCGGCGAACCCGCCCGCGGTCGCAGGATGGGTGTAGATTTCCGTGACCCCGTCCGGCAAGAGGTCCAGCACGGCTTCCAGCCGGTCGGCCGTCATGGCGCCGGACCAGGCGAGGCCGAACACGCGGTCCGGCACCCGCAGCCCGGCCCACCGCATGCGTGCCGCCAGCAGGGCCGAAAACGGCGCCGTCAGCGCCGGGATGGCACGCTGTGCCGAAGGGTCGATGCGCCGCACCAGCAAGGCCGGCTCCCGCGGCACCCGCACGGCCCGCATGCCATAGCGCCGCCCCACCTCGATCATCGCCGATGCGATGGCGGGGTGGAGGTGGAAGTGCCGGTGCGCGTTCACATGGTCGAGCGGCAGGCCCGTGCGGGCGAAGGCGGCGAACTGCGCGTCGACCTCGGCCCTGAGCTGCCGCCGCGCGGCGGGGCGGAACGCCATCGCCATGCCGCTCGCCGCCATGTCGAGCCGGAACTGCCCGGTCGCGGGATCGACGAGGTCGGGCAGCGCCGGGGGCGGCAGCACCGACGGGGCGTCGACCAGCGCAAGATGCAGGCCGACCCGCAGGCCCGGCAGGGTCCGGGCCCGCGCCACCGCATCCTCGAAGCCCGGGGTGCCCACCATGAGGCTCGCGGCGGTGAGGATGCCGTCGCGATGCGCGATCTCGACCGCCTCGTTGACCTCGCGCGACAGGCCGAAGTCGTCCGCGGTGACGACGAGCCGCTTCATGGGGCTCGGCCGCGGCGATGAGCCCCTTCTCCCGCCCGGCGGGAGAAGGGCATGATCCCCTTCAGGCCGCGAGGCTGCTGCGGCGCTCGCGCAGGAACTGGAAGAACTCGACGCCTTCGCGCAGGCGGCGTTTCATCATGTCGCGGTCGCGGACCATCTCCCCGACGATCGAGGCGATCTTGCCCGTGCGGAAATAGAACGAGCGGTAGAAGGTCTCCACCGACTGGAAGATCTCCGTGTGGCTGAGATGGGGATAGTGCAGCGGGGCGAGCTGCACCCCGTGCTCGTCGAGGAGCTCGGCGTTCTTCTCGTCGAACCAGCCGTTCTCGATCGCCTGCTTGAACAGGAAGGTGCCCGGATAGGGGGCGGCCAGCGACACCTGGATGGTGTGCGGGTTGATGCGCCGCGCGAACGCCATCGTCTCCTCGATGGTCTGCTTGGTCTCGCCCGGCAGGCCGAGGATGAAGGTGCCGTGGATGACGATCCCGAGCTCGTGGCAATCCTTGGTGAAGCGCTCGGCGACCTCGATCCGCATCCCCTTCTTGATGTTGTGCAGGATCTGCTGGTTGCCCGACTCGTAGCCGACCAGCAGCAGGCGCAGGCCGCCATCCTTCATGACCTTCAGCGTCTCGCGCGGCACGTTGGCCTTGGCGTTGCAGGACCAGGTGATGCCGAGC
>CAXUMV010000090.1:0-447 GCA_964252065.1 uncultured Lichenihabitans sp. | reverse complement strand
GTCGAAGAAGAACTCCTTCACCTGCGGGAAGGCGGCCTTGGCGTAGCGCAGCTCCTCGATCACGTTGCCGATCGAGCGCGTGCGGTATCTGTGACCGCCCACGGTCTGCGGCCACAGGCAGAAGGTGCAGCGCGATTTGCAGCCGCGGCCCGTGTAGAACGACATGTAGGGGTGCTTGAGATAGCCCCCGAAATAGTTCTCGATCTTCAGGTCCCGCTTGTAGACGGGGGTCACGAAGGGCAGCGCATCCATGTTCTCGAGGATGGCGCGGTCCTTGTTGTCGACGATGAGCCCATCGCGATTGCGCCAGCTCAGCCCGTCGATGGCGACGAAGTCGCGTCCCTCGGCGACCTCCTTGATCGTGAAATCGAACTCCTCGCGCGCCACGAAGTCGATCGCCTCGCAGGCGTTCAGGCTGCGCTGGGGCTCGACCGCCACCTTGGCGCC
>CAXUMV010000089.1:9204-10560 GCA_964252065.1 uncultured Lichenihabitans sp. | reverse complement strand
CAGCCGCGCACGATCTGCATCTTCTTGAACAGCAGCGACCGGCGCTCGCTGAACACCACGTCGCCCTGCCGGCTCTTGGCCTTGAACGAGATCGGCCCCACCTGGCGGCAGGCCAGCGACACGTCCGAGGTCTCCTCCGCGACCCCGAAGGCGCCCGCCACCCCGCCGCGCTCGGGCACGGTATAGAAGCAGGACACGCCCTCGACGACCGGGTCGTCGGTGGCGTAGGTCGCGAGCTTGTCGTTCGGCGTCAGCATGCGGAACACCGTCGACTTGCGGAAGATAAGGTCGACGTCGTCCGCGCACGCGGGGGCGGCCCACGGCAGGGCGAGCCCCAGCGCAAGCAGGGCGGGAGCGAGGCGGGCGGCGAAGCGCATGGGTCGATGGTCCTTCCGGACTGAGGCGTTGCGCCGGCACAGATAGGGTACCCGAGGCCGCTTCGCGACGGCCCGACCACGATTCCGACAAGGCCGCCCCCTATCGCGGTTGCCCATGAGCCGTTTTGCAGCACAACATCGGGCCGTTGGGAGCCGCAGCGCCCTGCAGTGCCGTGAGTCGGGAGGACGCGTGAACGCATCGCGGGAAGCTCGAGCCGCCCGGGTCGCCCGCCGTCTCATGGCCTTGGCCCTGATGCTGGCCATGGCGCCTCTTGCGACCCGGGCGCGGGCGGAAGACTGCAGCGGGCTCTACGCCGCGATTCAGGCGGCCGACGATCCTGGCCATGGCGGCGGCGGCGAGTGGGGCCGGGCGGCGGCCCAGCAGCGCCGCGAGATCGACCGGACGCAGCGCTACGCCGACCAGATCGGCTGCGACCGGTCCGGCGGCTTCTTCGGCGACGACCCGCCGGCCCAGTGCGGGTCCGTGATGGACCGGCTGCAGACGATGGAGGACAACCTCGCCTCGATCCAGGCGCAATCGACCCAAGGCGTCGCCGAGGACGACCGGCGGCGGGCGTCCCTGATCGCGCGCTACAACGCCGCCTGCATCGAGGTCGGCGGCGGCAATCCCGGCGATCTCGCCCAGCGCGGCGACCGCGGCTCTGCCTTGGGGCAGCAGCAGGCCGCGGCCGACCCGCGCAACGATCCCTTCAACACCGACGATCTGTCGACCGTGCCGCTCAACGGCGACATCTCGGAGGGGGGCGAGGGCGGGGGGACCGCGCGCGGCCAGGCGATCTGCGTGCGGACCTGTGACGGCGGCTATTTCCCGCTGGCCTCCCAGGCCCATGACGATCAGCTCGACGGGCTCGAACAGCTCTGCCAGGCCTCGTGCCCGAACACCGAGGCCAGGCTCTACACGATGGGGCGGAGCGGCGAGCTGGCCGAGGCGACGGCGGTCGACGGCTCCTCCTACACG
>CAXUMV010000089.1:8405-9194 GCA_964252065.1 uncultured Lichenihabitans sp. | reverse complement strand
CACGGCGCTGCCCGCCGCCTTCAAGTTCGAGAAGAGCTTTGCGCCGACCTGCACCTGCAAGCCGCCCAACCAGAGCTGGGCCGAGGCCCTGGCCCAGGCCGAGACGCTGCTGGGGGAGGGCGGCCGCCACGACGTGCGGGTGACGGCGGCGCTCTCCGAGCAGATGGCCCGGCCCGATGCCGCGCCCCAGGCCCAGAAGGGCAAGGCGGGCAGGACCAAGGGCCGGAAGCCCGCCCTCGCCCCGCTGCCCGACCCCGTGGCGGCGCGCGATGCCCAGAAGGCCCTGCAGGTGCCCACAGCCTCGAACGACACCACCGGCATCGGCGGCCCGGTCCAGCCCGAGCGGGTGGTGCGCACAGGCGACGGGCCGACGGTCGCCGCGACCGGTCCCGACGGCGCTAGGAAGCGGATCCGCCTAATCGTGCCCTAGCCTTGTCGGGTCCGATCAGGGGGAGCAGCGCGGCGAGCTCCGGTCCGCTCTCGAGGCCGGTGAGCGCGAGGCGGAGCGGGTTGAACAGCGCGCGGCCCTTGCGCCCGGTGGCGGCCTTGACGGCGGCCGTCCAGTCGCCCCAGCTCGCCGGACCCCAGGGCGGGGAAGGCAGCAGAGCCGCCGCCTCGGCGAGGAAGGCGGGGTCCTCGACGACCGGGGTCGTGGTTCCTTGGACCACGCGCCACCAGGTCCGGACCTCGTCGAAGCGCGCAAGGTTGCCGCGCACCGCGGCCCAGAAGGGCTCGGCCGCGGGACCCGCGATGCCGCCCGCGGCCAGCCGCGGTTCCGCGGTGGCAAAG
>CAXUMV010000089.1:0-8395 GCA_964252065.1 uncultured Lichenihabitans sp. | reverse complement strand
CGTCAAGCGAGCCCACGGGCCGCAGCGCGGCGGCCGAGCCAGTGAGCACCGCCATGGCGGCCACAGCCAGCGGCTCGATGCCGTTCTCGCGAAGCCCCGCGAGCGACAGGGCGCCCGTCCGCTTCGACAGTCCCTCGCCGTCGAGGCCGACCAGGAGGTTGTGGTGCCCGAAGTCCGGGACGGCGCCCCCGAGCGCCCGGGCCAGCTGGATCTGCACCGCCGTGTTGGTGACGTGGTCCTCGCCCCGGATGACGTGGGTGATGCCGAGGTCGATGTCGTCGACGACCGAGGGCAGAGTGTAGAGATAGCTGCCGTCCTCGCGGATCAGCACGGGGTCCGAGAGCGACGCGCAGTCGATGTGGCTCTCCCCGCGCACGAGGTCGCGCCAGGCGACGACCTCGCCTTCGAGGCGAAACCGCCAGTGCGGCCGGCGGCCCTCGCGCTCCAGGGCCGCGCGCTCGTCCGGTCGAAGGCTCAGCGCCGCCCGGTCGTAGATCGGCGGCAACCCGCGCGCCTGGAGCCGCCGCCGCCGCCGCTCCAGCTCGTCGGCGGTCTCGAAGGCGGGGTAGAGGCGGCCCGACCGCTTCAGCGTCTCGGCCGCGGCATCGTAGAGAAGGGTCCGGTCGGACTGGCGCAGCGTGAGATCGGGGTGGACCCCGAGCCAGACGAGGTCCGTGACGATGGCCTCGGCATATTCGGCGCGCGAGCGGGCCCGGTCCGTGTCGTCGAAGCGCAGGACGAAGCGCCCCGCGGCCGCCCGGGCCACGAGCGCGTTCAGCATCGCGGTCCGCGCATTGCCGATGTGGATGCGCCCCGTCGGCGAGGGCGCGAAGCGGACGACGGTCGGAGCCATGAGCGCGTTATCGCGGCAAGCTCGCACAAGCGCAACGCCGCTCAGGTGGGGCGCGATCGCCTCCCGAGTCGGGACTGCCTCTTGCCGATGCCGCGCGTTCACGTATCTGTTAGCGGCCATAGCGGCTCTCCCGCCGGAGCGACGACCTTGCACGGATCAACCGCCACCATCATCGGGCTTGCCGGCTCCGACCCGCTCTTCGGCCGGATGCGGATCGAGGCGGAGGCCATCATGCGCGCCGAGCCCGAGCTCGCGACGCTGCTGCTGACGACCGTGCTGAACCAGGACAGCCTGGACCAGGCCGTGATCCAGCGCATCACCGCCCGGCTCGACCATCCGGACCTGCCGGGCGTCGTGCTGCGCGACGTGTTCGCCGACGTGGCCTCGCGCGATGCCTCGATCCACGACGCCATCGCGGCCGACATCCTGGCCGTGGCGGACCGCGACCCCGCCTGCACCAAGCTCATCCAGCCGCTGCTCTACTTCAAGGGCTTCCACGCCATCCAGACCCACCGCATGGCCCATGCGCTCTGGAAGGCCGGGCGGCGCGACCTCGCGCTCTACATCCAGAGCCGGTCGTCGGCGGCGTTCCAGACCGACATCCACCCCGCCGTGCCGTTCGGCAGGGGCATTTTCCTCGACCACGCCACGGGCCTCGTGGTGGGAGCGACGGCGGAGATCGGCGACGACGTGTCCCTGCTCCAGGACGTGACGCTCGGGGGGACCGGCAAGGAGCTGGGCGACCGCCATCCGAAGATCAGGCACGGGGTGCTGATCGGCGCCGGCGCCAAGGTGCTCGGCAACATCGAGGTCGGCCACTGCTCCCGCGTCGCGGCGGGCTCGGTCGTGCTGCAGCCCGTGCCGCCCAAGACGACGGTCGCCGGCGTTCCGGCCCGGGTCGTCGGCGAGGCCGGCTGCGCGCAGCCGGCGCGCTCCATGGACCAGCGCCTGTCGCGGCTCGAGCCGGTCTCGTCCTGACCCCGAGACCCTGTCGCGACCGAACGGGAGAGGTTCCCTTTGAACAAGACCGAACTGCACAAGCTGCAGGATTACCTTCGCTCGACACTCGGCAACCAGGGTCTTCGGGTATCGCCCGACCGCAAGGACGGGGACGCGGCCGAGGTCACCCTCGGCGAGCGGACGATCGCCAAGGTGCTGGTGGACGACGAGGACGGGGACCGGTCCTTCAGCTTCGAGATGAAGCTGCCGGTCGCGCGGCCGGCCATCGAGGAGTACCTGCGGCTGCTCTTCGACAACCCGAAATACAAGGTGGTGCCGCGGGCCCGCAAGACGGACTCGGTCGAGCTCAACCTCGGCAGCGAATTTCTCGGCGTGATCTCGGCGGACGATCCCAAGGGAAAGTCGTTCACCTTCCAGATGGCGATCCTCGACTACGATCTCGACGATCTGTGAGGAAACGGCGCCCTCAGAGCTGAACGGCGTCGCTGAACTGCTCGGCCGGCAGCAGCCGGGCGAACTCGACCGCCAGGCCCGTGGCCGAGACGCGCACGACGCGGGCCGGCGTCTTGCCGACCGTGACCGCCGAGCCGACGGGCGGGCGGGCGTCCGACATCATGGCGGCGCCGGAGATCGAGACGTCCACGAGCTTGACCGCATGCGAGGAGCCGTCCGCGCAGAGCAGGATCGAGCGGGTGATCTTGGGCGCGATGCGCTCGTGGCGGCGATCCTCCGGCATGCCGAGGTCGTGGCGATTGGCGAGCCACGTCAGCTGGTCGGCCAGCTTCTCCCGCTTAATGAGGGGCACCGTCATCTGCAGTGCGAAGCCGTTGGGCAGCGGCCGGGCGATCACGCCCTCCACACGCCCGATGTGGTCGAGATAGCACACGACCCGTTCGCCGGTCTGGCCCTTGACGGGCGCCACGATCGCGACGCCCCCGGGGGACATGTCGGTCACCTGGCACGGATACTCCTGCCGGTCGGCGAGCATGTAGCGGCCGAGCAGGCTGACCTCGACCCGCTGGTGCCGGCGCCTGTCGGTGGCCCGGCCTTCCTGGCGGACGTCCGGCGGCGCCGCACTGTCGTGGTGATCGAGAGCGGACAAGGTGGTCATCCGCGGAGTATTGCCGAAACTCCTTAAACCACCCTTACGACGGCCCGCACGCACGCATGTGATCATACCAAACTGGATGAAGGCAGGCTGGCGCCGGACCCCGATGTTGTCGTCGCGAGCAAAGCGAAGCGATCCATGGTCGGGTGTAAGCAACGAGCATGGATCGCCATGGCCGACGCGCCTCGCGATGACGATCGGACCCGAAGACCCCTCATCCGGCCTGTCGGCCACCTTCTCCCCGGAGGGGCGAAGGGGCTCATCCGGCGGACGGTCGCGGACCTCGCAATGGTGGGCTGGCGCGTGGGCGGGTGACTGGAACCCGATCCGCTCGACCAACGTGATTTGCCCCTTCGCCCCTCCGGGGAGAAGGTCCGCGACAGCGGGGATGAGGGGTGGTGCCGGGCTCCGCGAGACCCCTCATCCGGCCTGTCGGCCACCTTCTCCCCGGAGGGGCGAAGGACCAAATCCGGCTCGGCCTGCGCAATGCCGCTCAGCGTCCGCCCTCGTGGACGAGGAAGCGGCCGTAGCGGCGGGGCTCCTCCATCGCGGGGACGCGCTGCGGCGGCGCGGCGCCGCGGCGGTCCGTAGGCACGGGCGTCGCTTCGATCAGCCGGAGCGAGGTGAGCGCCAGGTGACCGATGCCGACCAGTCCCAGCCAGGGCGGCATGTCGACGGGCGCGATCGCCCCGAGGATGCGGGCGTGGGTGCGTCCATGGTGCCGCAGCGGCAGCAGCACCATCTCGAGGTCGACCGGCCTGTGGCCCGTCGGAGCCCCGCGGAGGCCCGCGACGAGCGGCGCCGCATCGTCGAGCACGGTCTGGAAGATGCGCCCGACCGCGGGCTTGTCCGCCTCGAGCCACAGGTCGAGCAGCGAGGCGCCCTTCATCTCCCGGAGGAACAGGGCGTTGAGGCGCGTGCCCGACAGCCGGATCGTGAAGGGCGCCGCCTGGCCGCCGGCCTCCCCGCTCAGGACAAAGGTGTCGGACAGCACGCCGCGGATCGCGGCGGGGTCGATATCGGCACGCTCTGGGGCCGAGCGGCCTTGCCGCAGCCCGTCCCAATATGAGTAGAGCTCGCGGGACACGGCGTGTTTCATGGCGTGCTCCGTGCCGGCTTGGCGATGTTGTGTGTCATTGCGGGCGCATCCCTGAGAAGGTAGGGACACGGCAGCACGCCGAATGCCATCGTCGTTAAGCATGCGTTTGCGATCGTCTTGGCGGAGGCGGCAAGGCGTGGGATGGTACTCGGCATGGACGCGGGCCTGACAGTCGGCCGCGGGGTCTGCTCCGGCCCCGATCGGGTCCTTCGGACGCATGAGGCGAGGCTGGGACGCCGCTCCAGATGACAGGCTGCTCTCCTGTCACCTGGTGCGGTGTCTGCTCGCATGCGGGAACGCGGCGGGCCGCCACCGCCCCGGTATCCATCGCCCGCCGCATGGCCTATGAGGCGGTGTGACCGAGGCCACCACCACCCGCCAGCCCATCTTCAATGTCCCGGGCGTCGTGCTGCTCGTCATCGTCGTGATGGCCGGCATCCAGGCCGCCCAGGAGCTGATCTCCGATCAGGCGCAGGCCGATCTTCTTGCCCGATTCGCCTTCGTGCCGGGCCGGCTGACCCTCGCCTTTGATCCGGCCGCGGTCATGGGGCGGCTCGTCGACGCCATGAACCAGGACCCCGGGCCGGACAGCGCCGCGGCGGCCGGGCAGTTCTTTCTCGGCAGCGGCTCGCCGCAGCCGTGGACGGTGCTCAGCTACGCCTTACTGCACGGCGGCTGGGCGCATCTCGGGCTGAACGCCGTCTGGCTGCTCGCCTTCGGGACGCCGGTGGTCCGACGCATCCGCAACCTGCGCTTTCTCGTCCTGTTCGCGCTGAGCGCGCTCGCGGGGGCCGCCGCGCACTACGCGGTCGATCCGCTGAGCCTGCAGCCGCTCGTCGGCGCCTCGGCCGCCGTATCGGGCTGCATGGGGGCGGCCGTGCGCTTCGTCTTCGCGCCGCTGCGCCCCGGCTCCGGCCCGCAGACCGGACCCGGGCATCTGGCGCCGCGCCGCACGCTGCTGGCGCTCGCGACCGACCGGCGGGCCGCGGCCTTCCTGCTCGTGTGGTTCGCCTCGAACCTGGTGACCGGCATCGGCGCCGTCCCGCTCGGCCTGTCCGATGCGCCGATCGCCTGGCAGGCCCATATCGGGGGTTTCCTGCTCGGGCTCCTGGCCTTTCCCCTGTTCGACCCCGTGAGAGTGCCGCCCGCGACGCCCGAGCCCGAGCCGCCGTCCCCGCCGTGAGGCGGGGGGCTTGTCACCGTCCGGTCAAGGGACCATCCTCGTTTCGACCGCTCCAGCAAACGCGCCAGCAAAAGGCGCGACGGCGGTGATGGGAGATGATGATGAGCGTTACGCACATCCTGGCGGCCAAGGGGTCGGGCGTCGTGACCACGGCGCCGCATCGCACGATGGGTGAGGTCGTGGCCGTCCTGGCGGAGAAGCGGATCGGCGCCGTCGTGGTCGTGAGCGCCGATGGCGCGGTGCTCGGCATGCTGTCCGAGCGCGACGTGATCCGCGCTCTTGCGGGAGGCGGCGAGGCCATGTTGCACGATGCCGTGTCCAAGCACATGACCGCGCGGGTCGTGACCGCCGGGCCCGACATGACGGTGGAGGACGCCATGAGCCGGATGACGCTCGGCCGCTTCCGCCACCTGCCGGTGGTCGACGCGGAGAAGCTCGTCGGCATGATTTCGATCGGCGACGTCGTCAAGCACCGGCTCGAGGACATCGAGCGCGAGAAGCAGTCGATGCTCGACTATATCGGGACGGCGTGAGGGCCGGCCGGGGTCGGCCGGGACGGCGCGCGGTCCCTTAACGTCTTCCTGCAAAGGTGCAGGCGGAGGGGTTAGGACCGCAGTCCCATGGTGTCACTCAAGGCCGTCATGGTCCTGATGGCTGTGATGGCCGTCAAGCACTTCTGTGCCGACTTCATGTTCCAGACGGCGGCGCTCGCGCGCGGCAAGGCGGCGCGGCATCGCTGGCTTGCGCCGCTCCTGCTCCACGCTGGCGGCCACGCGGTGCTGACGCTGGTCGTCGCCGTGCTGGCCTTTCCGCAATTGTGGTGGGTCGCGGCCGCCGAATTCATCGTCCATGCCGGCATCGACCGCGGCAAGGTGATCGCCGGCAACATGGCCCGCATCGACATGTCGATGACGGCCTACTGGTGGCTTCTCGGCTTCGACCAGATGCTGCACCAGCTCACCAACGTCGCGATCGTCGGGATCTTCCTCGCCCCCGCCGCCTTCGCGTAGGCGCGAATGGGACGGGTTGTCGGCCTGTGGCCTGGCGTCGAGCCGTGCGGTATGGTTCACGCATTGTGAACGACACGCCACCGGTGTCGCCCTGCCGCCGTCAAGCCCCGAGGCTCCCTCGCGCCCATGAGCACGTCCCTGGACCGCCTGTCCGTCGGAGCCGGCGAGGTCATCTACGTCAAGGGTGCCGCGCCCGATCGGGCGTTCCTCGTCCTGACGGGCACCGTCGATCTTTCCGAGGAGGATGGTCCGCGCGGGTGCGGGGCGGGCGAGGTCTTCGGCGAGCTCGCGCTGGTCGACGACGGGGTCCGGCGCGACACCTCTGTCGCGCGGACCGATTGCACGCTGCTGGCGTTCACGGGCGAGCAGCTCGCCGCCCGTCTCGCGGACGCCGACCCCCTGCTGCGGATCGCGCTCGGCGCGCTCGCGGCCCGCTGCAGCCGGACCGCGGGGCATGGCGCACGGACCCTGCTGCCGGCCTGGAAGGCGCATGCCCGTACGGCGCATGCGCTCCTGTCCTTCGAGCACGAGTTGCGGGCCGGCCTCGACCGGGGCGAGCTCATGCTCTTCTATCAACCCATCGTGCGACTCGCGACGGGCCGGCTCGCCGGCTTCGAGGCGCTGGTGCGCTGGCAGCACCCGCAGCGCGGCCTGATCGGGCCCGGCGACTTCATCGAGCTCGCCGAGGCGAGCGGGGTGATCACGGACATCACCCTCTTCGGCCTGCGCCGCGTCGCGGCCGACTTCCCCGTGCTGCAGGCCGCGGCGCGGACCAACCCCGCCCACGCCGAGCGCCTGTTCGTCAGCGTCAACGTGTCGGGCCTCGACCTCGAGCAGCATGCCTTTGCGGCCCGTGCGGTCTCGGCCCTGTGCGACGGCGGCGTCGCCCCCGAGGATGTCCGGCTGGAGGTGACCGAGACCATCCTGATGAAGGATGCCGAGCGCTGCGCCGAGACGCTGCGGAACTGCCGCGACCAGGGCCTCGGCATCGCGATCGACGATTTCGGCACCGGCTACTCGTCGCTGCAATACCTCAACGCGCTGCCGATCTCGGTGCTGAAGATGGACCGCTCGTTCTGCCGGTCGATGCTGTCGGATGCCGCCGGCCGGACGATCACCGGCGCCATCCTGCATCTCGGGCGCGACCTCGGCCTGTCCGTCATCGCCGAGGGGGTCGAGACGGCGGCGCAGAGCGAGGCGCTGCGCGCCATGGGATGCGACCTCGGCCAGGGCTACCTCTTCTCCCCGCCCATGTCGCATGCCGCGGCGACCGATTGGGTGGCCCGCTGGCGGGTGTCACAGGGCGAATCCCCTTCGCCCGCCCTGCAGGCCCCGGCCGCCTGATCAGGCCTCCGAGCGCGCCGCCTCGTCGATGAGCCACTGGCGCAGGGCCATGACCTTGACGTCGCGCAGCGTCTCGGGCCGGCAGACGAAGTAGTAGCCGAACGGCGTCTCGATGCTGGTCGCAAAGGGCGCGATCAGATGCTGCTGGGCGATCGCATCGGCGGCCAGCGCCCGGGTGCTCAGCGCCACCCCCTGGCCCTGGATCGCCGCCTCGAGCGCGAGCGACATCTGCGTGAACCAGATGCCGCGCGAGACGTCGACGTCCGTGATGCCGGCCGCGGTCAGCCACGTCTCCCAGTCGGGCCACGCCCCGAAGCGCCAGTCCCATTCGAGGTGCAGCAGGGTGTGGTGCCGGAGGTCGGCGAGCTCGCGCAGGGGATCGGGCCCGTCACGCAGGCGGGGCGAGCAGACCGGGAAGGCGTGCTCCTCGAAGAGCCGGACGGCGATGTAGCCCGGTAGGTCGCCGGTGCCCCAGACGATGGAGCCGTCGACGCCGTCCCGGTCGACGTCGCTAGCGCTTCGCGTCGCATCGAGCAGCACGTCGATCTCGGGATGTTCCTGCTTGAAGCGGCCGATCCGCCGCACCAGCCAGGTCGCGGCGAAGGAGGGGCCGGCGCTGATGACGATGAGGTCGCGCCCGCGCGCTTCGCGCATCCGGCGGGCGCCCGCCGCGATCTTCGCAAACCCCTCGCGCAGGTCGCGCAGGCCCGCCTGGCCGGCATCGGTCAGGGACAGGCCGCGGCCTGAGCGCTGCACGAGCGGCGTGCCGATCTCGGCCTACTGCGACCGCGAGAACCTTTCGCCCAATCGTCGGATCGAGCTGCTCGAGCCCGTCTGC
>CAXUMV010000088.1:0-10581 GCA_964252065.1 uncultured Lichenihabitans sp. | reverse complement strand
CGCCGCGGTGGTGCTCGGCGGAACCAGCATCACCGGGGGACGCGGATCGGTCGTGGCGCCTGTCCTCGGGGCGATCCTGGTCGGCGTCATCCTGAACGCGCTGACCCTGAATGCCGTACCCGAGACGTTCGAGCAGTTCATCCTGGGGCTTCTCATCCTGATCGCCATCTCGCTCGACGCTATCCGCCATCGGATCGCGGCGCGGCGCGCCTGAGGACGGGACAACATGAGCGCCATCACGAGCCCTTCGTTCCGGCAGCGAGCCGCCGCGGTCTCTGGCCGCACGGTGCTGTTGGCCCTTTTCTTCGTGCTCGAGATGGCCGCACTCGGCTTGCTCGTGCCGGGCTGGCTAACCCTGGACGGTCTGCTCGACACCTCGCGGGTTTTCATCGAGAGCGGCCTGCTGGCGCTCGGCATGACGTTCGTCATCATCACCGGCGGCATCGACCTATCGGTCGCATCGCTCATGGCCCTGGTCTCGGTCGTGATCGGCTTCAGCCATCAGGCCGGGCTTCCGCTGCCGCTCTCCGTGCTGCTGGGCGTCGGCACCGGCGTGGGCGGCGGTCTGCTGAACGGCGCCATCGTGGCCTATCTCGGCCTGCATCCGCTGGTGGTGACGCTAGCCACCATGGCCCTGTTCCGCGGCGCCGCCTACGTGATCTCAAACGCGGCCGCTTTCTCGGCCTATCCCGACTGGTTTACGACCATCGGCGGCTTCTACATCGATAGCGTCGTGCCGGCCCAACTTCCGGTCTTCGTCGTGCTTTGCGTGCTGGCCTGGGTGGTGCTCGAGAAGACGCCGTTCGGCCGGCGCGTTTACGGTCTCGGCGAGAATGAACTGGCGGTCCGGTTCTCCGGTGCCAACGTGGCCCACCTCAAGCTCAAGGTTTACGGCCTGATGGGGTCGCTGGCCGCCTTCGCATCGATCATCGAGACGTCCCGCATCTCCACCTCGCGGGCCAACATGGCCCTTGGCCTCGAGCTTCCGGTCATCGCGGCCGTGGTGCTGGGCGGCACCAAGGTCACGGGTGGTTCCGGCACTATCACCGGGACCCTGCTCGGCCTGCTGATCCTGTCGTACCTGCAGGACGGCCTCCAGTTCGCGGGCATCAGCAGCGACTGGGGCCTGTTCATCACGGGTGCGCTGCTCATCCTGGGCGTTCTGTTCAACGAGAACGTCGGGCGACGTCGCGGCTGAATGGCCGCGTCAAAAACCAAAACCTGGAGGAACAATGACCGACCGCATTATCGACACGTCTGCATCGCGTCGCAGCATCATTAAGGGCCTGGCCGGCGGCACCGCGCTCGCGCTCGCGGGCGCACCGGGCCTCGTCCTGGCGGACGCCAAGCGCCCGCTGATCGGCATGATCCCGAAATATACGAGCGATCCCTATTTCACCGCCATCCGGCAGGGGGCAGAGGCCGCCTGCAAGGAATGCGGCTTCGACCTCCTGTTCGACGGCCCGGCGAACCAGGACGTCACGGCCCAGACTAACATAGTCGACCGAATGATCCGCCAGAAGGTCGATGCGCTGTCGATCTGCGCGAGCGATCCCACCGCCCTCGCGCCGGCGGCCAAGCGCGCGGCCTCGAAGGGCATCAAGGTCTCGACCTGGGACAGCGACATCGAGACCACCGCCCGGTCGGTGTTCCTCAACCAGTCCGATTTCGACGCCATGGGTCAGACCATCGCCGATATGATGGCCCGGGCGACCGACGGCGGAAAGGGCGACTTCCTGCTCGTCACCAATTCCTTCACCTCGAGCAACATGAATGCATGGCGCAGCGCCATCAAGACCTATGCCGCCAAGAAGTACCCCGACATGCATATCAAGGCCGAGCTCACCGGCGACGCCGACCTGGAAAAATCCAAGAACGTCACGCTGAACTACCTGCGCGCCAATCCGACCACGCGGGGCGTGATCGTCATCGACGGCATCGCCGCCGTGGGGGCGGCCGAGGCGGTCGACCAGCTCGGGCTGAAGGGCAAAGTGCCGGTCGCGGGCATCGGCGTGCCCAGCAACATCCGCCCCTACATCAAGTCCGGGACGGTGACCGAAGCGGTGCTGTGGAACCCGGTCGATCTCGGCTACGGCGCGATCTACATCTGCAAGGCGCAGCTCGACGGCACGCTCGACCCCAAGAAGGGGTCCATCGAGGCCGGCCGCCTCGGCAAGATGAAATTCACGTCGGACGACGTGATCCTGCTGGGGCCGCCCACGGTCTTCACCAAGGACAATATTGACACCTTCAACTTCTGACCAATGCGCGCGCGGGATGGCCTCGCCGTCCCGCGACCGCGAAGGGAGAGCAAGATGCGAGCGCTGCGATTCCACGGCCGGCGCGACCTGCGGGTCGAGGAGGTCGCCGCGCCGGCGGCGATCGGTCCGGCACAGCTCGTCGTCAAGCCCTCGCTCTGCGGGATCTGCGGGACGGACCTCCACGAATATGCCGCCGGCCCGCTGATCGTGCCGATCGCGCCGCACGTCTTCACCGGAGCCTTGCTGCCGCAGATCCTCGGCCATGAATTCGCCGGCGAGGTGATCGAGGTCGGGACGGCCGTGACCCACCTCCGACCCGGCGACCGGGTCTCGATCCAGCCGCAGGTATACCCGGCCGACGATTACTACGCCCGGCGCGGCCTCGGCCATCTCAGCGACCGCAACGCCACGATCGGGCTCAGCTGGGCCTGGGGCGGCATGGGCGAATTTGCGGTCGTCAACGACTACAACGCGATCAAACTGCCCGACACGGTGGACGACGTGCAGGGCGCCATGATCGAACCCGCTGCGGTCGCGATCTACGCGGTCGAGCGCGGCCGGGTGGGACCCGGCGCCACCGTCCTGGTCGCGGGCGGCGGACCCATCGGGGTCCTGACCGCCATGGCGGCACGTCTGGCGGGCGCCACCACCGTCGTCGTGAACGAACCCAACGCGGCACGGCGGGCCGAGATCGAACGCCTCGACCTCGGCCTGCGCTGCCTCGATCCCGCTGATGACGACATGCTGGCAGAGGTCCGTCATCTCACCGAGGATCGCGTCGGGGTGGATGTGGCGTTCGAATGTGTCGGCAATGAACGGGCGCTCGAGACCTGCGTCAAAGCCGTACGCCGGCAGGGCACCGTCGTGCAGGTGGGACTGCACCTCGGGTCCGCGCGGGTCGAGCCGACCGAATGGGCCCTCAAGGACCTGACGATCGAGGGCGTGGTCTGCTACCCGGTGACGATCTGGCCGCGCATGATCGCGCTGATCGCCTCGGGACGGTTCCCGGTCGAGCGTCTCGTCACCCGACAGGTGCCGCTAGCCGGCGCGGTCGAGCAGGGCTTCGCGTCTCTGCTTCGACCGGGAACGCCCGCACTCAAGGTCCTCGTTGCTATGAGGCCGTGATCCTTTCAGGCGATGCTATTGCTATCGTCCAGAAAACTGGAGCGAATTTGCGAGAGGCGAGAGCGCTCTAGGCGGGGGTCCACGGCTCCCGCGCCTTCCTGGCCTCCAGCGTCACGGCCGCCTTCATCAGGTTGATCTCGCTGTTGGGCACCACAAAGTCGAAGCCCTCGGCGATGCAGCGCGCCGCGACGGCCCCCGAAGGGCAGAACATGCCGACGTGCTTGCCGGCCGCCTTGGCGGCTGCCACGCAGCGCGCGATGGCCGCCCGCACAGCCGGGTCGTTCGGGTCCCCCGAGACGCCCTTGCCGAGCGCCAGACCGAGATCGTTGGGGCCGACGAAGATGCCGTCGATCCCGTCCACGGCGCAGATCGCCTCGACGTTGTCGAGACCCGCGGCCGTCTCCACCATGGCGAGGCGGATGACCGTCTCGTCCGCATGCGCGAAGTAGTCGCTGCCGCCGTAGAGCAAACCACGCGCCGGTCCGAAGCTCCGCAGACCCCTCGGCGGGTAGCTGGTCGCCTCCACCAGGGCGCGCGCCTGCCGGGCATCGTCGACCATGGGACAGATCAAGCCATAGGCGCCGGCATCGAGCGCCTTCATGAGCAGCGGCGGATCGAGCGACGGCACGCGCACGAAGGGTGTCGCGGGCGTGGCCGAGATCGCCTGCAGCATGCCGATCATGGCCTGCACGTCGGCCATGCCGTGCTGAAGGTCCACGGTCACGCAATCGACCCCGCACCAGCCGACGACTTCCGCCGCGTAGGCATTGCCCATCGACAGCCAGCCGCAGACAGCCGCCTCCTGCCGCGACCACCGTTGCCGGACTTCATTGAGCCGCATGGGAGACCTCCCCCGCCAGAACCGACGCATTGACCACGAGCGCGGGATCGAGCGTTCCGTCGAGCCCGGCGAGCGCGTTGCGGGCCGTCATCACCCCCATGGCCACGAGGGATTCCTCGGTCAGCGCGGCCGAATGGGGACTGAGGACCGTCCGGGAATTGGTCAGCAATGGGCTGTCGCCCGGCAGGGGCTCGGTCGCGAACGTATCGAGCCCGGCAGCCCACAGGTGACCCGAGTCGAGCGCCGCCGCCAGGGCGGCCTCGTCGATGATGCCGCCCCGCGCCGTGTTCAGCACGATGGCGTTCCTGGGCATCAGCGCCATCTCGCGCGCGCCGATCAAGTTGCGGGTCCCGGCGTCCAACGGCACATGCAACGTGAGGATATCGGCCTGGGCCAGGCCCTCCTCGAGCGTCCCCACGAAGACCACGCCGGCTTCGGGCGTGCGCGCCGCGAAGGGATCGAAGGCCAGGATCTGCAGCCCGAAGGCCCGCGCCCGCTCGGCGATCTCGTGGCCGATCCGGCCAAACCCCACGATCAGCAGCCGCCGGCCACGCAGTTCCAGGCCGATCAATTGCGACCGGGCAGCGAAAGTCCCGCTTCGTACGGCGGCGTCGAGCGCAATGCCGCGACGGGCTGCGGCCAGCAGGAGGAACATCGTATGTTCGGCGACCGAAACGGCATTGACGCTCCCGATCACCGTGACCGGAAGGCCGCGCGACGTGCAGTAGTCGACCGGAATGTTGTCGAAGCCGACGCCATGACGGGAGACCACCTTCAACTTCGGCGCCGCAGCCAGGACCGCGACGGGCAGCGGGGCATCACGGATCGTCAGCGCGTCGGCGTCGCCGACGTGGCGCAGCAGGTTGTCGGCCGAGAAGTCGGTGACCACCTCGAAGCTGACATCGGATCGCGCCTCGAACAGTTGCAGGGCTTCGGGCCGCAGGGGCTGGACGACGAGGATCTTTTTCATGGCGCCCTCCCCAGGCGAACGGGCCCGCCGACAACCCTCAAGGCCGCGCGAGGTGGGACGGGTTGGGTGATCGGTTGCGGCATCGCGGTCAGCTCGTGCTCGTCCATCCGCCGTCGAGCATGACGGCGGAGCCGGTCATCAGGGCGGAGGCATCGGAGGCGAGGAACACCACCGCGCCCATGATGTCCTCCGGGCGGCCGAGGCGGCCGAGCTTGATCTTGCCGAGCACGACCTCGCGGAAGCCGGCATCCTCGAAATAGGGCCGCGTCATCGGGGTCTCGATGAAGGTCGGGCAGATGCTGTTGACGCGGATGCGGTGCGGCCCGAGCTCCGCCGCCATGGCCTTGGTCATTCCCTCGACCGCGTGTTTGGAGGCGCAGTAGATGGAGCGGTTCGCCGCCCCCACGTGTCCCATCTGCGACGAGATGTTGATGACCGAGCCCGGGCGACTCGCCGCGACGAGCCGTCGGGCCACGGCCTGCGCCAGGAAAAAGGCAGCCCGGACATTTATGCCGAACACCGTGTCGTAATCCTCGATCCGAGCGTCGAGAAAGGGGCCGGGCCGATTAGCGCCGGCGTTGTTGACCAGGATGTCGTAGGGCTCCTCGGCCGCCACCCATGCGGCGCAGGCCGCAAGATCGGTCACGTCCAGCCGCAACGCCGATGCCGATCCCCCCTCGTGCCGGATCGCGGCCGCGACCGCCTCGACCTCGTCGTCCGATCGCGCCGCCAGCACGACGCTGGCACCTGCCCCGGCCAGCGCGGTCGCGATCGCGACCCCCAGCCCGCGACCGGCGCCCGTCACGAGCGCCCGCCGTCCCTTCAACGAAAAGCCCGGGGCGGTGGGGAGAGCCACGGGGCTCTGGCCCGACGCGGCGAAGGCGGTCTCCATGGCCGGGGTCACGGACGTGCCGCGGCCGTGTAGGGTTCGACATTGAGCCGGCCGTACCGGCGCAGCCGGATGTTGGCCTGCTCGGCGTGGCCCGAAAATCCCTCCAGCATGCAGAGGCGCGAGCAATATTCGCCCACCATGGTGGAGGCCGCGTCGCTGGTGACCCGCTGGTACGTGCAGGTCTTGAGGAACTTGCCGACCCAGAGGCCGCCCGTGTAGCGGGCCGCCTTCATCGTCGGCAAGGTGTGATTGGTGCCGATGACCTTGTCACCATAGGCCACGTTGGTGCGCGGCCCCAGGAACAGCGCCCCGTAGTTGGTCATGCGCTGCAGGAACCAGTCGTCGCGATCCGTCATCACCTGGACGTGCTCGGACGCGAGGTCGTTGGCGATGGCCAGCATGTCGTCGTAGTCGTCCGCGACGATCACCTGCCCGTAGCTCTTCCAGGCCGCGCCGGCGGTCTTGCCGGTCGGCATAGTGGCGATGAGGCGGGCGACCTCGGCCATGGTGTCGCGTGCCAGCGTCTCGGATGTGGTGAGCAGGATCGCGGGGGAATTCGGCCCGTGCTCGGCCTGGCCCAAAAGGTCCACGGCGCAGATCTCGCCATCGACGGTGTCGTCGGCGATGACCAGCGTCTCGGTCGGGCCGGCGAAGAGGTCGATGCCGACCCGCCCGTAGAGCTGGCGCTTGGCCTCGGCTACGTAGGCGTTGCCGGGCCCGACCAGCATGTCGACGGACTTGATCGAGGCCGTTCCGACCGCCATGGCGGCCACCGCCTGGATGCCGCCGAGCACGAAGATCTCGTCGGCTCCCGCTAGGTGCTGGGCCGCCACGATGGCCGGCGCCGGCTTGCCGCTGAAGGGCGGCGCGCAGGTCACGACGCGCTCCACGCCCGCGACCTTGGCCGTGACGACCGACATGTGGGCCGAGGCGAGCAGCGGATATTTGCCGCCCGGCACGTAACAGCCCACGGAGTTCATCGGGATGTGCTTGTGCCCGAGCACCACGCCCGGCAATGTTTCCTCCTCCACGTCGCGCATGGAGGCGCGCTGGATCCGGGCGAAGTTGCGGACCTGGGCCTGGGCAAAACGGATGTCGTCGAGATCGCCGGGCGTGAGTTGGTCGAGGCAGGCCTGGATCTCGGAGGCGCTCAGACGGTAGTCGTCGCGATCCCAGCCGTCGAACTTCACCGAGAGAGCGCGGACGGCCGCGTCACCCTCGCGCTCGATCTGCCGGATGACACCTTCGACCGTGTCGCGCACGCCCTGATCGATGTCGCGTCGCTCGGCCTCGTCGATGCCGCGCTTAAGCCATCGCGCCATGTCGATCCCTCCGCCGGTTCTTGTCTTGCATCGAACGTTCCACACGCATTACAGTAAGTCAACATTCGCGCAGACGTGCGGTAAGCGCGCACCGTGACTTCGATCATAACTGGCAGGGTCAGGCGGCAGGGAGCGAAGCAGCATGACGGGCATATTGGCTCAATTCGTCGGGATGTTCGGACGCCGGCTCCGGCTCGGGATGGTGGGCGGCGGCTTCGACTCGGTCATCGGCGAAACACATCGCGTCGCCTTCCAGACCGATGGCCTCTTCGAGCTGGTGGCGGGCGCCTTTTCGATCGACCCTGCCGTAACCCGCCAGACGGCCGTGGGTCTGCTGATCGCGCCGGACCGCGTCTACGACGATTACCGTGAGATGGCCCGGAGGGAGCAGGAGCGGCCCGACGGCATCGACGCCGTGGTGATCGCGACCCCTCCCCAGATCCACGCCGCGGCCGCGACCGCCTTTCTCGACGCCGGCATCGACGTGATTTGCGAAAAGCCACTCACCCGGACGCTGGCCGAGGCGGAAACCCTGCGTGGCACCGTCGAGGCCTCGGGCCGGGTCTTCGTGCTCACCCACTGCTACTCCGCCTTTCCCATGGTGCGCCATGCACGCGACCTCGTGGCGGCAGGCGCCCTGGGCCACATCCGCATGATCGAAGCGGAGTTCGCGGGCGGTGCGCCTGGTGTGAACCTCGAGCCCGAGAACCCCGCCGACCGCCACTGGCGCTTCCGCGCCGGGTCGATGGGTCCGGAGGCCATTCTGGGCGAGGTGGGCACCCACGCGTTTCACCTGATGCGCTACGTCAGCGGCGCCACCCCGCACCGGCTCACCGCCAGGCTGCAGACCTTCGCAGCCCGGCGCGAGGTATTCGACAATGCGTATCTCAGCTTCGACTACCCCGACGGCGCGGCTGGGCGCCTGTGGGCCAGCTACGCCGCGACCGGGACCCAGCATGGACTGGCGCTGCGGGTCTACGGCGATATTGCCGCGTTCGAATGGCGCGAGGAGAATGCCGAGTTCCTGAATTTCAGGCCCCTGCACGAGCCCGAAACGCTGCTGCGAGCCGGCCAGGGCGGTCATTCGGCCCTGGTCACGCGGTCCGCGCGGTTCCGGCCGGGCCATCCGGAAGGCTACGCGCTGGCGTTCGCCAACATCTACGTGGAGGCTGCCTTCGCGATCGCGGCCGTGCGTTTGGGCCAGTCGCCGCAACCGTGGATGGAGGCCCTGCCGGGCATCGAGGACGGTGTCGCGGGCCTGCGCATGATCGAGGCCGCAGCCGCGTCCCACGCGGCCGACGGAGCCTGGAGGACGCTGTGAAGATTGACGACGTGCAGGCGCGCATCCAGGCGGCTCCGCCGGAGACGGTTCCATTCGACCGGGTGCGACTCGATCACTTGATGGCCGAGGCCGATCTCGACGCCCTGGTCGTGACCTCCAAGCACAACATCCAGTATCTGCTCGGCGGCTACCGCTACTTCTTCTACAATTTCGCCGATGCGCACGGGGTAAGCCGGTATCTTCCCTGTCTGGTCTATGTGCGGGAGCGGCCTGCCGAGGCGGCCTATATCGGCAGCCCGATGGAAACCTACGAAAAGGACCACGGCAAGTTCTGGGTCGACCAGACCCACTTCAGCAATATGACGGTGGCGGACTATGCCGGATCGGCGGTCCGCCACCTGCTGGGCCTTGGCCGCCCGCTCCGCCGCATCGGCGTGGAGATGGACTTTCTGCCCGCCAGCGCCGCTTGCGTACTGGACGCGGGCCTGCCCGGGACGGAGTTCGTCAATGCCACGCTGACCCTCGAGCTGCTGCGCGCCGTGAAGACGCCGGCCGAACTCGACCATCTGCGTTTCGCCTCCGAACAGGTCGTGGATGCGATGCTGGCCGTGTTTGCGACCACCGGCGAGGGCGTGTCCAAGAACGACATCGTCGACCGGCTCCGCCGCGAGGAGACGCTCCGAGGTCTCCACTTCGACTATGCGCTCGTCAACATGGGCACGACGTTCAACCGCGCACCCTCCGATCAGCGATGGCGGGCCGGCGAGGTGCTGGCCCTCGATTCAGGCGGCAACCAGCATGGCTATATCGGCGACCTCTGCCGCATGGGCGTGCTGGGCGAACCCGATCAGGAACTCCAAGATCTGCTGGGCGAAGTCGAGGCGATCCAGCAGGCCGCGCGACGGCCGATCCGGGCCGGCGCGCGCGGCGGCGACGTGTTTCCGGAGCCGGATGCGCTGGTGGCGCGCTCGGCCCATCGCGCGCAGCTCGATTTCATCGCGCACGGCATGGGTCTGATCGGTCACGAGGCCCCCTGGCTGACCGACCGCAGCTCGGTACCCTATGCAGCCTATCACGCGGACCGGCCTCTCGAAGCCGGCATGGTGATCTCGATCGAGACCACGCTGTCGCATCCGCGTCGCGGCTTCATCAAGCTCGAAGATACCTTGGCGGTCACCGACAAGGGCTGGGAAGCCTTCGGCGATCACGGCCGCGGCTGGAACCGCGGCGCGGGATTCGTCGCCAGCCCCGCCGTGGATGCAACCATTCCATGGGGAAGGACGCCATGACCGCCATTTTCGACGCCGCCAAAAACATCTCGTTCGTCGGCCGGACCAATCAGGCCGGCCGTGCCGATGGCATTCAATGCATGATCTCTGGGCACCACGCTTTCGTGAGCCATGTCTTCAGCGGCGGCGTGAGCGTCATCGACGTCCGCGATCCGCGCGATCCGCGGCCCGTCAACTTCCTGCCGACCCACAAGCGCTCCTGGTCGGTCCACGTCCAGACCGCCAACGATCTGCTTCTCGTGATCGAGGAGTTCAACTTCTACTCGGTCTACGTCAAGGAGACGGAGTATTACAGTACCTCGATCGAGGGCGTGCACTCCAGCAAGTTCGGCAAGCGCGGAGAGGATTTCTCGGCCGGCATGCGGGTCTACGACATCAAGGACCCGGCGCATCCGCGCGCGATCGGCTTCATGGAGGTCGAGGGCTTGGGACTGCACCGCATCTGGTGGACGGGCGAGCGCTATGCCTATGCGTCCGCGCTGCTCGACGGCTACACCGACCACATCTTCATGATCATCGACATGCAGGACCCAACGCATCCGCGCGAGGTCAGCCGCTGGGCTCTGCCGGGCATGTGGAAGGCCGGCGGCGAGACCATG
>CAXUMV010000087.1:5739-10627 GCA_964252065.1 uncultured Lichenihabitans sp. | reverse complement strand
TGAAAACCACTTCGTTGTCGGAGGTCGCGGTCACCTCGGCGACGTTCTGGTACCATGGCTCGCGTGGGTTCTTGCGCAGCGAGTTGGCCGACTGCACGACCATGCCCTTGATCGACAGCAGCAGGCTACTGACTTCGCCGAGCGCGGCTTCGGCCGTGCTGATGACGTTGTTGGCGCGGGTGCCGTTGTCGATGGCCTGGTTGATGCCGCTGATCTCGTACTCGATCGGATCCTCGATGGTGAGGATCTTGCGGCCGGGCTCGTTGAGGATCGACAGCGCGCAGGCGAGCGTCGTGGTCTTGCCGCTCCCGGTCGGCCCCGTGATGGCGATAAGGCCGTGCGGCAGCTTCAGGAGGCGCCGCAGCGTCGCCTCGTCCCGCGGGTTCAGCCCGACCCGGGTCAGGTCGAGCAGGCCGCGGTCGCGCGGCAGCAGGCGGATCACCGCCGACTCCCCGTGCCCGGTCGGCATGGTGGCGACGCGGGTGTCGATCTCGCCGCCCGCCATGCGGAGCCGGGCCGAGCCGTCCTGCGGCAGGCGCCGCTCGGCGATGTTCAGCCCGGCGAGGATCTTGATGCGCGACACCACCGCCTGCGCCATGCCGAGCGGGGGGGCCGGCACCGGGCGGAGCAGGCCGTCGACCCGCATGCGCACGGTCAGCGCGTTGCGGAACGGCTCGATATGGATGTCGGTCGCCCGGAGCTCGAGCGCCTTCTCGATGAGGTCGTTGACCGCGCGCACGACCGGCGCGCCGCTCGCAAGATCCCGCAGGCCCTCGAGGTCGTCGTGGGCGTCCCCGCGCTCCTCGGCGGCGGCCTCGGCCGGCCGTTCCTCGTCCATCAGCCGGTCGGAGAGAAGCTGGGCGAGTTCCTCGTAGGCGACGATCCGCAGGCCCGGGGGGCGCCCGAGCACGATCTCGATGGCGCGGACGATCATGGCGTCGGGCGGCTCGGCGACCGCGACCGCCGGATCGCCCTCGAGGGTCTTGAACGGGAAGACGCCCGCGTCGCGCAGGAACCTGCGGGTGAACAGCGGGGCCAGCGTTTCGGCGCGCGCCAGCTCCGCATAGGAGGCCCGGGGGCATTCGAGATAGCGCGCGACCCCCTCGGCGAACTGGTTGTCCGTGACCCCGTAGGCGTCGTGCACCCCGCGATAGGTCTTGAACGTGCCCGCCCCGCCATGGACCGCGGCCGCCGCGGGGGTCGCGATCATCGCGGCCAGGACGGTCGAGAGCCCGGCGGGCGACGCCGTCCGGTCGACCTTATCGAGCACCGGGGGCGCTCCGGGCTGGCATCATGGCGCTCACATCCTTCGGGATCGAGGCTTGCCGCCGCGAGGCGCCGGCCGGCCGGTGTCGTCGAGCCTCGCACAGCGCAAAAACCACATCGGAGCCGCCAGTGGAGTGCCATCGTTGCGCCATTCCCGTCAACCAAATATAGACCTCTGAGTATGCCGGTGCTCGTCGCCAGGGGTGGAATGGATGGCGTTTGGGCGACGGTGGACGCGGGGAACGGCGCGCTTCCTACCACTGTGCTCGGTCCTGGGCCTTGCGGCGTGCAGCGACGTCCGCAACACGCCGGATCTCCCCGCCCGCAGCGTCTACAGCCAGCTCGGCGACATCGACCTGTCGCCCCGGACGCCCATGCGGCCCATCGCGGGCGGCCGCACCACCGACGACCTGCCCCCCCGCGCCGCCTCCTATCTCGGGCGCGCCGACCCGCTGAACCCGACGCTCGAGGGGGGCGCCGGCGCTCCTGCGGGCGCGGGCGAGACCGCCGACGCGACGGGAACCGTGGTGCCCGGCGCCGCGGACGATCCCAACCAGGGCTACCAGCTCAGCTTCGAGAACGCGCCCCTGCCCTCCGTGGTCAAGGCCGTGCTGGGCGACACGCTCGGCCTCAGCTACGAGATCGACCCCCGTGTCCAGGGCACGATCAGCCTGTCCTTCGGTCGCGCGCTCGACCGCCGGCAGGTGCTGTTCGCGCTCGAGAACGCGCTGCGCATGTCGAACGTCGCCCTGGTCAAGGCGGGCCCCAGCTACCGGGTGCTCCCCGCCTCCGACGCCGTGGGAGCGGCCGGGGTGGCCGGGGGCCCGGCGGCCGAGCCCGGCTACGGCCTGTCGGTCTTCCCGCTGCGGTTCGTCACCGCCTCGACCATGATGAAGCTCCTGGACGGGTTCGCGACCAAGCCCGGGGCCATTCGGGTGGATGCCGACCGCAACCTCCTGCTCATCTCCGGCACGGGGTCGGAGCGCGAGGCCGCTATGCAGACGGCCCAGACCTTCGATGCCGACTTCATGCGCGGGCAGTCGGTCGGCATCTACCCGCTCCGCAACGCCGACCCGAAGGCGGTGATCCCCGAGCTCGAGAACATCATGCGGCCCTCGGGCGACGGGCAGGAGCAGTCGATCCTGCGGTTCCAGCCGGTCGACCGGCTGAACGGGGTGCTGGTCGTCACCCGGCGGCCGGACCTGCTGGCCAAGGCGGCGAGCTGGATCGCGCGCCTCGACAAGACCGACACGAACGCCACCGCCATCAAGGTGTACCGGGTCCGCTACGGCGAGGCCAAGCACATCGCCGACGTGCTCAACACCATGTTTTCAGGCGGCTCGGCCGCGACCGACCTGACGGGCCAGACCGCGCCCGGCGCGGGAACGCAGACGTCGCGCATCGACGCGCTCGGTTCCCTGAGCGGGCTCGGCGGGGGGGGCGCTCCCGCGGGCTCCGCGAACGGCGGCGGGTTCGGAGCCTCCTCGGCCACGGCATCGGTGGCCGGCAGCGCGCCCGGGAGCGGGGCCAACCAGCCGTTCGGGACCCTGAACGCGGCGAGCTTCGGCCAGCGCGGCGGCGCGGCCGGCCTGGCGACCCCGGGCTCGCCCGAACAGGACCCGGCCCAGCAGGGCTCCATCGCCGGGGTACGGGTGACGGCCGATCCGGTCACCAACTCGCTGCTGATCTTCGCCGGCCGCGACAACTACAAGACCATCCTGCGGGCCCTGCAGGCGCTCGACCGGCCGGCGCTGCAGGTCGCCATCGAGGCGACGATCGCCGAAGTCACGCTGAACAACAACCTGAACTACGGCGTGCAGTATTTCCTGAAAAGCCAGGACGTCGGTCTCGGCCGGAATCAAGGGTCGGCGGGGCTCAGCACCAACTCCGTGCTGAACGGGGTGATCAGCAAGGTCCTGCCCGGGGCGAACCTGCTGCTGGGCCCGGACGCCGACCCGCGGATCGTGCTCGACGCCCTGCGCCAGTACACGGACGTCAAGGTGATCTCCTCGCCCTCGCTCGTCGTGCTCGACAACCAGGTCGCCACCTTGCAGGTCGGCGACTCGGTGCCGGTGGCTACGAGCTCGGCCACCCTCGTCAGCGCGGCGAGCAACGCCTCGACCACGGCAAGCGTGGGCTTTCCGGTCGCCAACACCATCGACTACCGCAACACCGGCGTGATCCTGCGGGTGTTGCCGCGCGTCAACTACAACGGCAACGTCTCGCTCGAGGTCGAGCAGGAGATCAGCAGCATCGTCCCGAGCGCCAGCGCCGACACGCTGACCCCCACGGTCTCGGAGCGCAAGATCAAGAGCTCCATCGCGGTGGCGAGCGAGCAGACCGTGCTGCTGGCCGGCCTGATCAGCGACACGCAGAACAACACGCGCTCCGGCCTGCCGATCGTCGAGCGGATCCAGGGGCTCGGCGACCTGTTCTCCACCAACGGCCGCGCCCATACGCGCACCGAGCTCATCATCTTCATCCGTCCCAAGATCATCCGGGACGGCAACGACGCCGCGGACGTCGCCGAGGCCCTGCGCGACCGGGTCCTGCGCTCCGGCGGCCTTCCGGCGCGTGCCTCCGCAAGACCCGGTCCTTCGTCCAGGAACTGAGCGGCCCGACGGTCGAGGCGCCGGACCGCGCTTCACGCGACATACCAAGCCGCATCGAGGACCACCGGCGTCGCACGCCGGCGTCGTCTTCGCGAGCGAAGCGTGGCGATCCATGGTCGGGCATCCGCACCCTCCTATGGATCGCCACGGCGCTTCGCGCCCTGCGATGACGGCCGAGCGGCGCAGGCCGCGAATCACCAGGAATCGGGGCCGTCACGGGGCCGCATCGTGACGCGTTTCGCCTTGCGAACGCTCGACAGCGGCATAAAAAATTAATCTGCCCGTAAAACGCCTCAATTTGCATACGCTATTACAGAATATCCTCACGGTGACAGATGATCGCCGCGGTCTAGGGAGGCAATGAAAGGGTTCTTCAGAACACTAAAATCAAGTCCATTGTCGAGCGATTTCAGTGAACTGCCACTGGCTCGAAGAAGCTTCACAACGTGATTGCACGATCGCCGTTCATCGGCTGATCCGGATGCCGGATCAATATCTTATGACATCGTCCTAACTTCATCCAAGGAGAGGAAGATTGATGCTCGTTTGCTGCCTCGTAACAGCCTATTGCATGGCCCGGATCACCTGCCGCAACGACAGGCTCCTCTGGCGTAACGCCGCGAGACACCAGCGCAGATCGACGCTCTACACGTTTTGTTAAGGAGCCGCCGCCCACCCTCGCGGTGGTCGTCCCTCGTAGAGCGTTCAGCGCCCCTCCCCCATCGGCGGCCGGCGCATCCCGTCCCTTCAGCCGGAGGCGTCCCGAGCGATGCTGACACCCAAGATCCGCCATCGTCCTTCGCGAGCGCTGCTCGCTGCAGCCCTGGGCGGCCTGCTGTTCACCGCTGCCGAGGCCGCGGCCCCCGCGCCGAGCACCGACCCGCTGGCCCCCAAAGTGTTCCACGCCTCGGTAAGTGCCGCGGGGGGTGACGTCATCCCGATCCAGGGCGCCAATTTCGGCGCGACGAACGCCTTCGCGGTCAGCGGCTCCGGCAACCCGGTCGCCCTGC